>JAIQGI010000041.1 GCA_020072565.1 Terriglobia bacterium | reverse complement strand
CCAAATCACGTGATACTTGATGTCGTAGACCGCGTGCGCGCTGTGCCTGTATTCGACCATGCCCCCATTCTATTATATTTGAGCTGAAAGCTGACCGCCTGAAAGGCGGTGGGCTTAGACCTGGCGGACTGAGCTAAATCGAACTCCGGGTGCTGCGGCACGCAGGAAGTTCTGCGCGCCGGCGCCGGCGTAGCTCTCGTGCAAGACCCCGTTGAAAAACAGAATGCCCGCGTCGGACGGAAAGATCGCTTGTGCGCGTTCGAGATGCGCCGTCGACGTTCCCCATTGACGGCTGCTGTGCATCCAGGCGGTCGTGGCGAGGTACCATTGACGAACCATGTCGTCGTCTGACGGATGCGGATAGACGGAGTCGAGCAGCAGGCGCGCGAATTCCCAGTGAGTCATGTCGCCCCGGCCGACAGCACGACCATCGTTGATCTGAACCAATACCACCGCACCCATCCGTGTCGGAGACGCCGTGCCTGGCGCCAGTATGGCGATGTCGGTGTGCAGCAGTGCGCCACGCTTGAGTATGCGGCTCACGTCGCCGTGCCGGGCCTCGTCGCCCGTGAGCCCTAGCCATTGCTGTTCCAGCGATCCTACGGCGCGTGCGGGCGACTCGTGCAGCAATTTCACCAGCTCCCGGATCTCGGCGAGCAAGCCCATCAGGTCGCTCCTGGTCCAGCTGCTGATGGTCGTGGCCGCATCATCCAACTTTCCGGGATCATGCTGCGCGACTGCGGTCCGCCACTTCTCCAGCTTGTCGAGCCAGTATCCGGCGTTGAGGTTCACCTGCGAACCTTGCGCTGAAGGATGCGAGAACGCGCTTCGGCCCGACAGCACCGTGCCGGCAGTCAAGGCGACGACCAGCCCTGCAGCCAAGGCACGGGCCAGGCCGCGGGCAGAGATCACGCCCCGGGCGCCGCTATCCCTGGAATGCGCGCGATCCGCGGCACCCAGTCCGGGCCCAGCTATTACCGCGCTGCCGGTCCTGTCACCGTGGCCGTCCAATGGCAGGCTCATGCACTCCTTCGGCCCGCAGACGACGTGACGAAGCGATCGATCGCCGTCAGGCCCCCAACTGCTGCCTCTGTCGAAAGCGCAGCAAAAAAAGTTACGCCCCATGCCCTGCCTCGGCCCGCATCCCGGGATGCCGTCCTAGATAAGATCTGCCGTCACGGGCATGCTGATTCTGGCCCTGACGCACGATCATCCTCCAAAGCCCGATCTGATCGAAATTCAGTGAAAATGAGACCCTGACAACGCGGTCTACTACGAATTAGATGTCTGAGTTACGAGGGAAGTTCACGCTCATCTCCTCATTATCCCGATGCCCCCCAGCGCGCTCTCAATTAGAGAACCAATGGACGACGCGCGGTCCCAGCAACACCGCGGCCAGGATGGCGATGTTGATGATGGCGCCGGCAAAAGCATTGCTCCAATCCAGCACAGTAAGTACCAGCGAGAACACGCCGACCCCCACCAACATCAACTGCCACCACCCCCACCCGGCCATGAGTGCCACTGCGGCAACGACAAAACCGACGGCAGCCACGGCCCACAGAGCGCCGAACACCCGAATGCCGCTTTCTCCCAGATCCCATCGCCCCCCGAGCAGAGTGGTCTTGTACTTCAATCCCTCGATGGTAGCCATCTTCGTGTAGACTGCGGTGCCCATCAGGTGGATGAGGCCGTGCAGTACAAGAACGAACGCAACAACTATTACGAAGGTTCTGGGCATCGGAATCTCCTTAAATCACGGATGAGGAATAGCGCGTTCTTGGTTCATCAACCGTAACCAGAGTCGCTCCGCCCATCATTTGGCTTGGATCCAGAAGGGGACCTGTTGTTTCGCGACCGCATTTACCGAGGATTCAGTCGCGATCACTTCCAGGACGTAGGAGCCGGAAGGGAGGCCTTCCAGCGATACCTCGCTGTTGACAAAAAATGGCCCGCTGATCTCAGCAGCGCCGACAGCAAGGGGTCTTGAGGGTGATTGGGAAACGACCTGGTTGCCTCGATATATTTTTGTCTGCATCGAAATGGAGGCGCTGGCCGCATTATAAATCTGCACCGAGTACGGCAAGCGGGCGGGCAGGTATCGGCGCGTTGCACTGAACGGCTGTTCATCGAAGGCGCCGCGCGACACACTGGTTTCAGGGGATTCGGTGATTTGTTTCCGTCTCAGAAAGATGCTGCCCAATAAAATCTTTTTGTTTGGCGTGGGAAGAAGATCCGCACGCGGCACATCGACCCACTGGTGGGCGCTGCCTAAACGGCCGCTTTTGGGATCGCGCACCGCAACGCGCACCTGATAAATGCCCGGCTCAATGCCCACCAAACGGACACCGGCAAATCTTCCCTTCCCGGGCTGCGCCGGACTCGAGGGATCTGCAGACTGGCCGATGCTGTCCTTGAATCTATCGACGTTGCCACCCTCTCGGTTGGCTACAATGCCCATGACCTCGATCCGATCATCCTTGCCGGAACTTGCGCCGGAATCTTGACCTTCGACTTCGACTTGAAAGGATATATCCAGAACATACCCTTTTTCGGGCTGGTAGTAATACCCTGCATAAAGGAATATGGGCAGCTCTTCGATAGGCCAGGGAAATTGAAGCGCCTGGACCAGTTCAGTATTCGGAGCAGCTTTTGCCGGCGCCGCTTTGCCGGCCTTGGGCTGGGATTTGGGAATGAGCTTGGAGAGATCCATCGCGCCCTGGCGCAGGTGGACACTCAAGTCCGGGCGATCTTTGAGCTTTATCCTGATCGAGCTGTACTTTCCCGGCACCAGGAGGTCAGGATCGATGTGCCATCCCAAAAGGTAATAGCGGGAGGCTTCTTCCATGCCGGCGACGATGGCGGTGTCCAACGCGTTGGTGTTCTTGAAGAATCGTCCGCCGGTGTCTGACGCCAGGGCATTGAGTCCATCCTGCGCCGCCAGCACTTCGTTGGGACCACGCTCCAGACGCCCCGCGGGCTCCGCGGTTGCAGTGCCCGTCGAAACCTCTCCGCCAGCCGCGGCACCAGAGCGTGGAGGCAGCGGGACGGCAAACACCTGGGGAGAGGCTGCATTCGGGAGGCCCACCATAAGACCACGCGTATCCAGGGTGTAAATCACGATCGCCGCACGCGCCGCAGCTTCTGCGACCAGTCTCAGCCGGTACACGATGTCTGCTTTCTGGGGTTGCAGAATAAAGCCGTCGGATAAAAAAAAGAGCAACTTGCGCCCCGGCAGAGCCGCGCATGACTGCACGACGTTCCCAAGTGTGGTCAGAGATCGTGCCGAAAATTCTGCGGAAACATGAGCAAGCGCGGCGGCACGGCCGCGTACAATTTCCGCCGCCATGGCTCTACCCTGTGCATCATTGGGCAATCCGTCCGCGCTTACGGTTTGGTCCACAAAGTATCCGAAAACGTCTGGATCCGCCTGTTCTATGGCTGCCGCCTGCGCCTCGGTCATGACTGGCCGTGCGAGGTCCCGGATCGCTTCATTGTTGAATGTCAATCGAGCCACAGCCATGCGCAAAACGGACTTGTTATCACTGAGCTGCTGCAGGAACCCAAGTTGCCTGGAAGCGGTAAAGATGGCCGCCCGGTCATTCACACCCATGCTCTGATCGATCAGGCTCAGGAGCGCGGTCCGTGATCGCATCATGCTGTCAGCCGAAAGATGAAGGTCATCGAGGAAAAAGAGGAGAGTGCGGCCGGCGTCCGGACGGATAGACGTTTTCCGGCTCGGAGTGGAAGTGGATGGCGTGACTCTGGCCGACGCCTTCTCCGCCGTCGGGCCTCCTTCAGTCACCAGTTCGAAAAAATCGATCGATTGCGGTTTTCCGTCGACCAGCAGTTGAAACTGATCCGCCTTCAGATCGTCGACGAAGCGGCCCTGGCGGTCGAAAACCGTGACGTCGGTCTGGACCAATCCGACTCCGACACGGATGGTGGCTTCCGCGGTGGTCTTCTGCGTAGCTGCGGGCGTTTGACTTTGGGTGTAGAAAGGTCGTGCCTCCAGGCAGAACAGTAAGAGCAGGGAGAGAGCCTTCACAGGATGCACGCAGGAATGTTTCCGCAACATAACCAGAGCCCCAAGTCTGAGGATTGCACCTGGGAATGCATACTATCATCTTAGGATCCCAACTACACCGTTTTTGCCAAGATAATCCGGAGGCTGGAAGGGATCGATGGGGTGTTGGAAAGAGGCACGATCGACCGCATCGAAAGCAGGACACCCGAACGATGCCACAACAGATCGAGAGATGAAGAGCATCTGCGATTCAGACAGTGAGAACAAAGCCGGCGACGAATGACACGGCGCGGCACAATCGCAGCCAATGAATCTCAACGCAGAGCTCGCTGAGGTCGCAGGGACCGCAGAACACTTGCGATTCTCGCCCGCCACGGACGAACGCGCCGGAGAAATATAAAGCAGGCGCATTCATGTACTTTGTGTCATTCGTACCTGCTTTTTGCCCGCAGTGTCCGCGTCGCAGGAAGAGTATTCGCGGATCCTGCAAAATATGCCAGAGCAAGTATAACTTTTCCCGCAATTTAGAACCGCGGAGGAATGGCCGGGTGGTCGAAGGCGGCGGTCTTGAAACGCTTATCGGGGGTTTTTGTTAAACCGTTAAGAATCAACTAAATCCCTTTGTCAGCCGCAATTTAGCGCGATTCCCTTCTTATCGCACCTTGCCCTGTTTTGCCCCATTGTTGACGCTGTAGCGTGACAATTCTGTTACAATCGCCCGGTTTTAGGCTTCCAAAAAAGAGGCACTGTAACAGTTGTCGAAAAGCGAAATTCTTTCGAAGCTAATCGCGCTGCGGTGTGTCTGCAGCGCCAGGTTCGCGGCGTATCTGCTACACGGCCCATTGTTCGGCACGTTTGGCAACTAGGGACGCCGCCCTATTTTGCATAAGTCGAAAGAACAAGTCATGTTCTCAAATGGGCAAAATAGGGTGGCGTCCCTGGTTTCGTGCAGCTGTTCTACAAGACGTTTTGGGTGCTCGCAGTGTATGTTCCTCTGCGGGCGGCTGGCCGCTCAAGCGACCTTACGCAGGGAATGTTGATCGGAATCGTATTGGACATTATCGTGATTCCCTGGACGTATGTATTTGCGCACTACATCAAGAAGCCTGGCGATAGGTGGAGATAGAGTCATAGGGGGCACGCTTCTGGCCTTAGCACCGATTACGGTACAGAAGGTTATAAATCGGCGGTTTTTGGTGATCCAATAAAATGGATTGTAACAGTAGCGATTTTGACCGGTTTTCAGCACCTATTGTTTCCAATTTGTTCCCCACCCATTCTTGTTGCCAACGAACCAATTGGAGAACGCACACGTATTATCCGGTGAGTTGACCTTGGGGATTCAGGAGGAGCCATGCTCATAAGCCGCAGTCTGTACGCTTTATTGTTTATCGTTCTCATCGGCATTGCAGCGCCGGCACAGGATCTCACGCTTGACCAGATCCTGAAAAAAAATGAGGATGCCATTGGCGGCGCCGAGGCCATAAGCAAAGTCCAGACCCTCAGGATGACTGCCAGGATAACGATGGGGGATGCCCAAATGGAAATGGCGACAACCGTCTCGATCAAGCGTCCCAACAAGGTGCGCACCGAGACGTCTGCCATGGGCCAGAGTGTCGTTACGGCGTACGACGGCACTACCGGCTGGATGATAAACCCGCTCGCGGGCTCGTCGGCGCCGCAGAAGCTGGACGAGGCCACGGTTTCCAAGCTCACCGGCACGAGTCTCGAAGGTTCCATAGGCGCCCTGAGCGGCATCAAGGCCGCCGGTAATACCGTCGAACTTCTCGGCAAGGAGGACGTCAAGGGCTCGCCCGCCTATAAGCTCAGAGTCACACTCAAAGTCGGCATTACCTCCACCTACTTTGTCGATGCCACGACCTTCCTCCCCGTCAAGATCACTTCCAGAATGGGCATTAGGGGGCAGGATGTGGAATCCGAAGGTTACCCCAGCGACTACAAAAAGATTGGCGACATATTGTTTGCGCATTCCCTGGAAACAATCGTGAGCGGGCAGACCGTGCGCATGACTTACGACAAGATCGTGAGCGTGGAGCAAGGGACACCACCCTATTTTGCACAAATGGAAAGAACCAGTAATGTCTCAAATGGGCAAAACATGGTGGGTGGCGTCCCTAGTTTTGTTGTGATGGTTTTGGCGCCGCGTGGCCACAATTGAGTGACAATGCCCCGAAAATGGCGTTTCGCCTTGAAAACTGTAAAGGCAAAGATATAATCTTTTCTGCTATTTACAGGTTGGAGGAATGGCCGAGTGGTCGAAGGCGGCGGTCTTGAAAACCGTTAGGGGGGCAACTCCCTCGTGGGTTCGAATCCTACTTCCTCCGCCACACCCTTAATGTTCATCAATTCAGACTGCACACTGGCGCGGATTATTCGTGAATGTGCGACCAAAATGCAGTTTCGGACGCGGGAAAACGCTGACAGACGCTGACCGTTCGGTGTTGGCCGGCGTGCACTTCTGTCGCTTTTCACCGAGGTGCGGTTCTGCCTCATGAATCTTCTTTTCCTTTTTATCTGGTTCCGCCCGATTCCGGTCAGTTCTCAAACGAGTTTCCAGCGAACTTGACAGGGCCTCTTCTTGCAGGCTATACGTTGAGCAGCTCAAGCCGATCGATTATCGCGCACGCAAGGTCCACCACATCGGCAGGGCCTCAAAAGGGGTGCTTGACGAGGTTCTCTCCATTCTTGATGCCTGCATTTACCGGAGGCCTGACAAAGCCCTCCAGCGGACGCGAAAAGCCGCGCCGCTGAGCGCCGGTGTTGGGCGGCGGAGGCAACTGTGATGCTCGAAACGGTCCTCTGGGTCGTGGTCGGTCTCTTTCCCATTTCGGAGATCGCGCTCGCGATCCTCAAACGGGCCGACTCGCGCTCCGCCCAAAGTAAAGACCGCGGCTCGATGCGGCTCCTATGGCTCGCCATCGGGCTCGGCATCACCTGCGCCATAGCTTTCCAGTGGGTCCCCTCAGCCAGGCTTCGGTTACCCGGCAGCCTGGTTCACGGCCTTGCCCTCGCCTTTCTCCTCACAGGGCTCACCATTCGCTGGATCTCGATCGTGACTCTCGGTCGTCTCTTCACCGTCGATGTCGCCATCCAACAGAACCACGCGTTGGTTCAGCACGGTCTGTACCGCCTGGTTCGGCACCCCTCGTATTCGGGGCTTCTCCTGGCCTTGTTCGGCCTGGGTCTGTTTTACGCCAACTGGCTCAGCCTCCTCGGCCTCATGGCGCCGAGCACCCTCGCGGTCATCAACCGAATTGCGAAAGAAGAACGAGCGCTTCTTGTGGCCCTCGGTCCGCCCTATGCTGCCTACTGTGCGCGCACGAAGCGTCTCTTTCCCGGTTTGATGTAGCTCTGTGGCCGCTCGCTGCCGAAGCGGCGCCTGCAGCGGGCGGGCGCGTGGGGACTGAGGTTGACCTGGTTGTAGAGGTCAATTCACTATTCACAGCGGAGCACCTTGATCGGATCAATTCCTCCGGCGCGACGTCCAGGTATGTAACTGGCCAGGAGTGCAATGAAGATGACCAGTAATGAAACAAACGCTAAGGCAGGCGGATCCATCGGGCTGATTTCGAATAACAGGCTGGAGATGAACCGGGCCAGCGCCAGGTACACAAGCAGTCCTGCCGCGAGCCCCGTGATGGCCACGCCGCCCCCTTCCCTCAGTAGAAGCATCCGCACGTTGCGTGAAGGGGCTCCCAAGGCAATGCGGATCCCCAGCTCTCGGGTGCGCTGGTTCAATGAGTGCGCGATCAGCGCGTATATTCCGACAACTACGATCGAGAAGGCGATCACGGCAAGAACCGTGGTCAGAATCGTCAGCATCCGGTCCGTTGCGATGGAATCGCTGAGCATTTCTGCCAGCGTGCTGGTCTTTCCGAGTTTGATCCTCGGATCGACGGCGCTCAGTTCACCCTGAATGGCCGACAGCAGATGCTCCCCTCGGTGCGAGGTGCGCAGGCATAAGGTTCCCGGCGTCCCGTTGTCCTGCAGCACCGGGAGATCGATATGAGGAATCGCGGGCTCGCGCAGGCTGTGATACTTCCGATCCCCGGCCACCCCCACAATCTCATAACAGGCAGAACTCCTGGATCGGGAAGACCAGAGCTTTTTACCGATCGGATTTTGTCCCGGGAAATAAAGGCGTGCAAAAGCCAGGTTGATAATGGCAACCGGCGGCGAACCCGCGCGATCGGACTCGGCAAACCCACGACCCTGCAGGATCGGAGTTCCGATGAGTTCATGATAGCCCGGCCCCACAAGATTGTAATCAGCGCTGGGGATCACGTCCGACTGAGACTCATAACCTTCAGGCCAGATGCTTCGTCCGGCGCTCGCCCCGCCAAACGGGATAATATTGGCAGCACTGACCGCCTCGATTCCGGGGAGATGCTTGAGGCGTTCGGCGACCCGCAGGTAGAGATCCCCGTTGTGGGCTATGCTGTCTGCGCCCGGCAAATCAACGCGCACCAGAAAAACGTCATTCATTGCCGGATCAATTGCGAACAGATGCAGCAGATTCCTGATCAACAGTCCGGCTCCGAGAAGCACGACGACCGCCAAGGCGATCTCGATCCCCACCATCGCATGTCGCAGGCCATAACGGCGCACGCCGTGAGTCAAGCCTGCCCTGTCGCCCTTGAGTGCGGTGGTCAGATCCGGCTTGGAACAGTGAAGTGCCGCCGCGGATCCCGATATCAGGCCGGCAACAGCCGAGACCAGAAGCGCAAAAAGAAGAATTCGGCCATCAGGGGTCGCAGCAAGGGGGCTGGTGGCCAGATCAATGTTCGGCTGAGACGCGATCCACAGGCGAGTGATCCACTGCGCCAGCAGAATGCCGGCGACACCGCCGCAAATGCAGAGGATGACGCCCTCCATAAGAAGCTGGACAATCAGGCGGATCCTGGGAGCTCCCAAGGCCCGGCGAATTGCCATCTCACGCCGTCTCGAAATGGTCCGCGCCAGCAGCAGACTCGATATATTGATGCAGGCGATCAACAGGATCAAACCCACGACGACCATGAGCAGAGCAAGCGGCCTCTCCAGATTCTGGCGGAGAAACGAGAGACCCCTGCCGACAGGTTCGAGTGACAATTGGAGCTCACGGTGACGCGCAGCCCGATACCCAGCCGCATAGGCCGGATTGACAACGCGCTTCAGCAACACATTCATCGCCGTTTGAGCCTGAACCATGCTGATCCCCGGCTTGAGCCGGCCCCATACGTTCAGCCAGTGGTAAGTCGGCCGATCTGTATTGCGGTCGTCCGGCCGGACGCCGGCGCGCATCGCAAGAGGCACCCAAATCTCAGTGGCCCTGTCGGCATAGGCTCCGTTGAAGCCTTTGCGCGCCACGCCCACCACCACATAGCTTGCCTGATTGATCGTCATGGTCCGGCCGACGGCGTCGGGGGATGAGCCGAACCATCGCTGCCACAGACCGTAGGAAATCACCACCGCGGGCACCTTTTCCTCCGGCAGGAGAACCCGTCCTATGGCAGCATCCACTCCCAGCATGTCGAAGTAGTTTGTGGATACCAACGCTCCGCGCACGGTCGGCCGCTGATCGCCGACCCCTATGCTCAGACTCTCGTTTGAAAAGGCGAGCAAGCCCGAGAAGACTTCGTTTTCATCACAATAAGCCCTGTATTCGGGGTACGAGAATTGATTGTTTGCATTATCGGCCCGATAGCCCCAGGTGAGTGCCAGGAGTTCCTGAGGCGCTTTTACGGGCAGGGAGCGCAGGAGCAGCCGGTCTACCAGGCCGAACACTGCGGCATTCGCACCAATTCCAACCGCAAGGGTAACCAGGGCCATCGCCGCAAATCCTGGACTTCGACGTATCCCGCGCAAGCTGTAACGCAAGTCCTGCCCGAGTTCATCGAGCCATCGCAGGCCGCGGGCATCGCGGCACTCTTCCTTGTGCTGCTCGACGCCGCCCAGCTCGCGCAGAGCGGCATAACGAGCTTCTTCCGGCGCCATCCCCTGCGCAATGTATTGCTGGATCTCGTTTTCCAGATGGTAGCGGAGCTCTTCGTCGAGCTCCTTTTCGACACGGCTGCGGCGGAATAACGAGCGGAGACGCAGCGGCAATTTGTAGGTCCAGCGCGCCATTTTTCGCTTCGCCTCAAGGTGTCTCGAGCACCAGGTCAATGGCCGCGGACAACCGGTCCCAATTCGCGCGCTCCCGATTCAGATACTTGCGGCCCGCCGGCGTCACCGAGTAATACCTGGCACGGCGATTGTTCTCCGACTCGCCCCACTTCGCCTTGATCCACCCCTGCTGTTCCAGGCGGTGCAGGGCGGGGTAGAGCGCTCCCTGATTTACCTGCAGCACCTCCTTCGAGACCAGCTTGATGCGCTGCGCGATCCCCCAGCCGTGCATCGGTTCGAGCGCAATGGTCTTGAGGATCAGAAGATCCAAAGTACCCTGCACAAGGTCGGTCGGCTTACCCATGGGTTCTCCCCTCAATTATTGACAAGCGCAATATCGGCCCTCTCGTGTCAATAGTCAAGGGGAAAAAACGCGCCGCGAGCTGAATCCGGCCCGCATGTCAACCAACCGGGTGAACCCGGCCTCTGCGAGAGGGTCGAGATTTTCGTGTGGGGCGGCCTGATCCTGACCACTTATTGAGAACGCGCGGGATTGACTCATAGCCGGCCACAGACCATTTTGATCTCTGCCTGATCCAAAACAGTCCCTTATTGAGATGCGCGGCTGTCATGAAAGAGCAGGGACGACGCATCCATGAAGACCTTAGGCATCACCGCGTCAGAGCGCGCCGGCCGGGCCGCCGCAGATTTTTCTTGACTGTCTATACCGTATGGACTAATATGTCTATGTACTATAGACACCGGGAGGATCCGATGACCATCCACGAAGCGCTGCTGAAGAAGGCCCGAGCCGCCGGGACCCGGCTTGCCGACGCCGAACGTCAGGTTCAACTGGCTCGTAATGAGTATCACGCAATCGTCCGCCGAATGCACCTGGCCGGAGGTTCCTTGAGGGAAATCGCCCAGGCGCTCGATTTGAGCCATCAGCGCGTGCAGCAGATGGTCGACGGGGCCGGCGGCAGCTGGTGGCAAAGGGTCTGGCGCGCGCGCAACGTGAAGAACGACTTGACCTGCACCTTCTGCAATCGCCCGCAAAGCCAGGTTGCCAGGCTTATCGCAGGGCCCAAGGTCTACATTTGTGACGCGTGTATCGCAGCTGCGGAAGAGAGCATGACCGGCAGTTCCCCTTATGGTTCTCTGGCCTTGGCCGGCGAGGGTGCGAGGGCCCGGTGCTCCTTCTGCGGCAAAGGCAGGACGAGCGACAGGCTGCTGCTCACGGGCCCGCGAGGAAATGTCTGCGGTGAGTGCCTCAATGTCTGTCGACAGATTCTCATAGACAGCGCAGCGTGAGGGTCCGCATTGGGGTGAAGGGCGGACTCTGCGCGGCGGCGGACCGCGCGACCAGAAAACGGGTTACCGAAAAACCGGCGAGAATAAATGTACCAATCCGTATTCCGGTCAAGTGGCTGGCCGGAAATCAGCCTTAGGCCCGCATGATTGACTTGCTGACGGCTCCCTGGATTGCGGCTACTTGATAACCTCGGTGTCGACGAGTTTGCCATCCGGGGCAACCGTGATCTCCGTCTGCCGGCCGCCTTTTTCGAATACCGCCGCAAAAACGGTCTTGCCGTCTTCCAGGACCTTTTTCGTCGAGATGATCTTGCCACCCGCCGCTTGGGCATCAATGGTTTTGCGCGCGGCTTCGGGAACTTCGGACAGCGGTATATCTTCCTCGGAGCCGGTCAGTTTTCCATCGGGGGCTACCGAAATCTCTGATTGTTTCCCGCCCTTTTCGATCACCGCGCCAAAAGCCGTCTTGCCGTTTTCAAAGACCTTTTCTGTCGAAACGACTTTGCCGCCAGCAGCATGGGCATCCATGACCTTGCGCGCGGCTTCGGGAACCTCCGACGGTGGTATTTCCTCTTCTGAGGTCAGCAACTTCCCGTCCGGGGTTATTGAGACCTCGGCTTTTCTCCCACCCTTCTCGATCTCGAATTCATAGGCCATCGTGCCATCTACATCGCCCTTGGTGATCTTTTTGATTTCTGCTGGGGATGCGTACGTTTTGATCGCTTGTTGGACCTTCTGGGGCACCTGAGACATTTTCAGGACCGGATCTTTTTCTTCTGGTTTTGCCTGCGACCACACTCGAACCGCGCATCCCGCGGCGATTGCCAAAACAGCCATACTGAGGATGATCCGTCTCAACTTCATAGGCTCGCTCCCTCGTTTTGTCTTTGGTTTGTCCCCAATCACACTGCTCATGGAGAAAGGCCGGATCTGGGTAATGGATCCATGGGTACCCGAGCGCGGCAGGATTGACGAAGTCGATTGCCCTAAGACTCATGACGTCGCCATTCCGCCGTCGCCGGTTTTAGGCAAAACAAGACACGCGGCACATCTACACGGGGCCACCAGCCTTGTCAGAACCAAACCTCACAGATCCGGCTCCAGTCCCACTATCATGCCACAAAGCCCAAGACCATTCATCCATTTGCTGAGCGGATTTCACTGCTTATTCGGGCTTTTATTCCCCTGTGTCTGAGAGGCTTTGGCCTGGTGTCTGCGTTCCAGCTCGGCAGTCAGCGCGGCGCGGAACGGGGGATTGGGGTTGGCTTGAGGGAGCGGCGGCTTATAGGCCTCGGTGGTATACACATTGCGCGCGTTCCAGGCACAGAAGCCGAAGGCTCCGGCGTCGCGGAGCGCCTGGATCTGCTCCAGAATCATGTGCCGGTCATAGATGGCCCCCAGATCGAAGTCCTGAATCCAGGGCCGCAATTTCGCTCGTTGCCCCTTGATCTTGTCCAGCCCTCTCACGCAGCTGTCGTAGACCACTTTGTAAGGGTGTTCGGCAGGCTTTGCGAAGCCCATGTAGCCCGGTGGGTAGTGTGAGGGATATACCATGGGACAGAGATAATCCACATAGGGCGCTATGTCATCGATCTTCTGTCCGATGTTAAGGTCGTCCTCGGCGACTGTTGTGAGTCCGAAAATATCGGCAGACACGAGGACGTCCAGCGGCTTCAGCTCTTGGTCCAGGTATCTGAAAAATTCCTTTATCACCTGGTGCTTTGGAACGTCCGCCTTGTATAAGGGATATGCCAGATCCTCGAGACGGCCATCGGTGGGGAAGCGAACGTAATCGAATTGGACCTCGTCGAATCCCCTGGAGGCCGCCTCCTTGGCGAGGTTCAGGTTATATTCCCATACCTTGCGTGACGAGGAATCAACCCAGGTCTGGCCGTTGCGGTCCTTCCAGGTGGCGCCGCCGGTGGTCTTTACCGCCAGCTCCGGCTTGGCTGAGGCAAGCACCGGATCCTGAAAGACGGCAATACGCGCGATCGTGTGTATTTTCCGCTCCTGGCAATAGTTGAGCACCGCTCCCAGGTCACGGATGCGTCGCTCATGAGCCTTGATCTCGGCCACCAAAGGCACCGCCGAATCGTAGCCGACCTTTCCGGAACAATCCTTGATGTCGATGACCAGCGTGTTGAGCTCGGAACTGGCCATGCCGTCGGCGATTTCCCGGAACCGCTTCATTCCTGCTATCCAGGAGGTTACGTAGAGACCTCGGGCTTCCTGATTCAGGAAGTCCCGTTTCCGAGGCACCTGCGGTTGAGCCGGCGCCGCAGCGACCTGACCTGGAGCCTCAGCCGGGATGGGCGTGGAAAGCGCGCTTGGGCGCGTGATCTGGAGGGCCGTGACCAAAAGCGACACGCCGGCTGCGAAATACGAAACCAAGAGTGGCTTGTTCAATGGAAATTCCTTAATTTATCAGGGTTCTGCATAAAATGAATCTGAGCGGAGAACCACATCTGACAGCACATGCGCCGTAACCGAGGGGAAAGACAGATACGCTTCCTCTCTACTCTTCGGCCGGAATTTCCCTGCGGTTAAGGCTTTTCCGCTCGCGAAAACGCGGAACGCGACCGGGCCGGCATCGCTGCCTCAAATCTCCGGCAAACGGAGGTCGCACTGCCTTCAGTACTCGATGGGAGGAATCAACAACGAAGGACGTGTTCAGGAGTTGAGCGAAAAACCGCGTCGCGTACGGTCACCGAGAAGAGCAGCCGTCGCGGGTGCGGATGCGCGGATCTTTCATCCGCTTCACCTGCACGTGGATGGGCCGGCGGCGCGCGTCGTCCGAAGCAGCCGCTCATGCGCCGGGGCACACCCTAGGATGCATGAAAATAGGGGCGATGTTGGGAGACATGAGGAGGGGCGCGGCCCGCCCGACCGCGCCCGGCAGAGTCAATTTTTGGAACAGGGGTGGTGTACGCGATTTGTTTCTCACCTAACCGTGAATTCCCCGCGCAGGTGGATATCCTTGGAAGAGCTGCCGACGAGCACACGGAACGTCCCCGGTTCGACCACCCACTTCATGTCCCGGTCGAGCATTCTCAGCTCGGCGGGGCCAAGGGTGAACGCCACGGTCGCGCGCGCTCCCGGCGCGAGGTGAATGCGGCGGAATCCTTTCAATTCGATGACCGGCTGCGCCACCGATGCCAGCACATCGCGGATATATAGCTGCACGACTTCGTCGCCGGCGCGCGCGCCCGTATTTTCGACCGTGCATCGTATTTGTACCGTGTCCGACGCCCCTATTTCCTGCGGGTGGATCGCCAAGTCCGAGTACTCGAAGGTTGTGTAGCTCAATCCGAAGCCGAACGGGAAGAGCGGCATCCCGGTGAGATCTGCGTAGTCGTCTCCTCGACCGGTCGGTTTGTGGTTGTAGCAGAGCGGCAACTGACCTTCGAACACCGGAAACGTGATCGGCAGGCGGGCGGCGGGGTTGGCGTCGCCAAAAAGCACATCGGCCACCGCAGGTCCGCCCGCCTCGCCCGGATACCAGGCATCGAGCACGGCGTCCACCTGGTCGAGCCACGGAGACATCGTGATGGCGCTGCCGCCGACGAGCACCACGATGGTCGGCTTGCCCGTCTTTGCGATCGCCTCGATCAGTTCTTCCTGCCGGCCCGGCAGGCTCAGTCTTGCACGGTCGCGGAACTCGCCTTCTTCGAGACCGGCAACTACGACGGCCGCATCGCTCTCGCGGGCGACCGCCACTGCGCTGCCGATTTTCGCGCTCGATTCGTCCTTCACTCCCGCATCCCACACGAGGCGCAACCGCGCGTTGCCGGCACTCTCGAAGTACTCGAGCTTGATGGTGTGATGCGATCCTGGTAGCCACGCGGTTTCGGCGGTGCGCCGGCCGTAGGACCGTTTGATCCAATCGTCGATCACCAGCTTACCGTCCAGGTACAGACGGTAGCCGTCATTCGCCTCGACGCCGATTCGGCGGACTCCTTCCGCCGGCGCAGTGATCGTGCCGGTCCAGCGAATCGAGTACCAGTCGAAAGGGATGCTGCGTCCGGGAGAATTCAGCGTCCACCGGAAGTCCAAACGCAAATCGGCGCGTGCGAACCGCGGCTGGCCTTCGAAGCGCCGATTGTCAAAGTACTCGCCCGTGAGCCCGCGCACCTCCTGGCCTTTGGACTGCGATGCCAGCGCGCCGGCCGGCACAACCACGAAGTCCGGCACGACTCTCCCGGGGCCGGGCGCGTAGCGAATCTCGACCGTCGATCCGAGCGCTTGACGAATGCCCTCGAGAATCGACTCCTTCTTCGATCCCGGCCCGCTGTAGCCCCCGAGGCGCGCCTCCTCCGCGTCGGCGCCCACCACCGCGATCGACCGTATCGTCTTGGCGAGCGGCAGCACGCGGTTGTCATTCTTCAGCAGGACGATCGACTCACGCGCCGCCTCGCGCGCGAGCGCCCGATGTTCCACCGAACCGTTCGCCGCCGCCGCGGCGCCCGGATCGACGTACGGTTGCTCGAACAGGCCCAACTCGAACTTCGCGCGCAGCACGCGCGCCACCGCGGCGTCGATGATTTCCGGCGCTATCAGGCCACGCTGAAACGCGTCCAGATAGGGCCGCTGCTGGCCGTACTGCGACTGGAACACGACGTCCAGCCCCGCCTCGAACGCGTCCTGCACCGCGCTCGCCGTGCTCGCCTCGGTCATGTGGAGCACCGTCGCCCCGCTCGTGGCCGATGCGTCGGAGATCACGAAGCCGCGGAACCCCCATTCGCCTTTCAGAATGCCGTTCAGCAAGCGCCGATTCTGCGTCGCCGGCGATCCTTCGACGGAGTTGTACGATGTCATGACCGAGCGTGCGCCCGCGTCCCTGATGGCCGCGATGAATGGCGGGAAGTACCGTTCTGCGAGGGTGCGCTCGCTCACACCGATCGGATAGCTGTCGCGCCCCCCCTCGCCCACGTTGGCCACAAAGTGCTTCGGCGTCGCGACCACGCCTTTCTTCTCAAACGTCGCTACGAACGCGCGCGCCATCGCCGACGCCAGATATGGATCCTCGCCGTAGGTTTCCTCCACCCGCCCCCAGCGCACATCGTCGGCGATATTCACGACCGGCGAGAGCACATCCCGAATGCCGCGCGTCCTTACTTCATCCGCGATCGCGCCGGCTACCCGTTCCATCAACCCCATGTCCCAGGTCGCGGAGAGCGCGATCGCCTGCGGGAACACGGTCGCGCCTTCGCGCTGGATGCCGTGCACGGCCTCTTCGAAAGGGATGATCGGAATGCCGAGGCGCGTCTTCTCGACGAAGTAGCGCTGAATCGCGTTGATGCGCTCGGCGTGCGCGCGTGCGAGCGCCGCTGCCGTCGCCCCGTCCCCCGACTGCCGGCGCGCGGTCGCAATCTGCAGCCCGAAGATACCTTGCGAGTAGTCGTTTGCCGGATTATCGAGATCGCCGGGAATCATGAACAACTGCCAGAACTTTTCTTCGAGCGTCATGCGAGATATGAGGTCACGCACGCGCACCTCGACCGGCAGGCTGGCGTTGCGGTAGGGCGGCGGCTCCTGGCTCCGGGACAGAAGTGCCGTGCCGATGGCGCAGACGGCAATGAGGACGACCAGGGATCGACGGAAATGACGGGGCATGATCCTGCTCATAGTGGACCTCGGCTGAAAATAGCATGAGGAACTATGCCTGACAGCGATCCGGAATTCGGGCACCCGCGAGCCCGGATTATTCATGAATGTGCCACCAAAATGCATTTTTGGACGCGGAAAAACGCTGACCGACGCCGACCGTTCGCTCTTACTCGGCGTGCGGTTCTGCTTCGTGAACAATTCAGGCTAGCGCTGCACCGGTTCGCCTCCCTGTTCGTACACTATGCCGCCCTTCATGACAAAACGAACTTTGCGAATCGCTGAAAGATCACGGGTCGGATCGCCGTCGACCGCGATCAGATCCGCGAACAGACCGGCCTTGACCTGCCCGACCTGATCTTCCATGTGCAGCACGCGCGCGTCGACCGAGGTGGCGGAACGCAAGGCATTCAGGAGCGGCATGCCGAAGCCCACCATGATTTCAATCTCGCGGGCATTGTCTCCGTGCGCGAACACGCCGACGTCGCTGCCGCTGGCAATCGTGACGCCGGCATCGAGCGCGGCTTTGAAACTGGCGCGTTTGCGGGCCGAATTGGGCCCGGCAACAGAAACGGTTGGGCAAAGAACCGTGCCATGCTCCTTCATCAACTGGAAGACCTCGGGCGTGCCGCCGTCGCCGTGCTCGATCGTTTCCACGCCTGCGAGTACGCAGCGGCGCATCGCCTCGGCGGTTGTGGCGTGCGCCGAGACCGGTCTTCCGCTGCTGCGGGCGGTTTCCACGGCGAGCTTGATCTCGTCGATCGAAAAAGTGGGAGCGGTCGTACCATTCGCGCCCCAACGATAATCGGCGTACAGTTTGACCCAGTCGGCGCCATGGCCGATCTGGTCGCGCACGACTCGAATCAGGCTGTCGATCCCGTCCGCCTCCTCCGCACCTTGCGGCACGCGCCATTCCGAGGCAAAGCCTTTCGGCCCATAGCTCCCGGTAGCGACGATGGCGCGGGTGGCGACCTGCATTCTCGGACCCGGAATGATTCCCTGCTGGACCGCCTGCTTGAGACCCACATCTGCGTAGCCGGCGCCTTCCGTCCCAAGGTCCCGAAGGGTTGTGAACCCGGCCAGCAGCGTATTGCGCAGGTGATTCGTCGCCCGCGCCACGCGCAACGAGAGAGATTCATGCGCGACCTGGTCGTTCCAGGAAGTCTCACTATAAGGGTGCAAAAGAACGTGGGCGTGAGCCTCGATGAGGCCCGGCATTAAGGTTGTCCCGGACATTTCTATCACTTTGGCATCCGCGGGAGCTTTGACCTCAGCCGCGGGGCCGACCGCCTCGATGCGTTCGCCGCGGACGCTAACGACCCAGCCATCGTGCGGTTGATCCGTCACGCCATCCCAGACACGGGATGGCTTGAGCAGATATGCCGTCGCGGGCCGGCTTTGCTGATTCTGCGCCGCCGGCCGGTTCTGTGCCGGCATTCGAACAATGAGACACAGGATCAGGCACAAAAACAATATGGATGCCCTCGCGATTCTGCTCATAAGCCTCCTTTTCCGATGAATTGTAACTCTTCCAGACCCCGGCTTATTTCGCCGCCGAGATCTTGAGCAGCATGCAGCCGTGACGCGGAATTTCGCCGGTGTACTCGTTGGTGAATGTGCCGAGGTTTTTCTGCCGCCACAGGTCGCGCACTACCTGCCCGCCGCTGATGCCCAGATCGGACCACCTGGCTGTCACCCTCATCGGCATCTCTTCGAGATTGAACAGGCCGACCGCCTTGGAACCGTCCGACAGCGGGCGCGCCCAGACCTGCAGGTTTGCGCCGGGTGATCTGTAAACGGTCTTGGCTCCCCTGCCCATCGGGTCCTGATCGACTGCCAGAACTTCGTCGTTGGTCAGCAAACCTACCGTGAAGTCATCGGCCTGCGCCAGGTCGCACCCAAGGATGAGCGGCGCAGCGTGGAGCGTCCAGAGCGAGACGTGGCTGAGTTGCTCGGCGGGCGACAGGTTCGATTCGTGCTGCGGCTCGTAGCTCCAGCCGACGACGCCGACGACCAGCATGTCGACATCGTTCCAGTGGCCGGGCCCTCCGTACTGGCCGATGTCGATCTCCGACCAGCGGGGGTTGAAGCCGATTTGCATCGTCTGGGGCCAATTGTCGCGAATGTCACCGGTGGTGCGCCATGAATTGCCGCAGATGTCGGGCTCGGCGCCCCATTCCCAAACGTTGCCGTTGCCGTACTGGCATATGCTGTACACAATATCTCGCGGAGCCTTGTTGAGCAGAGTGCGCATCAGCTGGTAAGGCTTCTTCAGCCCCGCCAGGCCCGGCGCCTCCGCCCGGTAGCTGCACCAGTCGTACTTCAGGTAATCAACGCCCCATGAGCACCACTGCCTGACATCCTGTTCCTCGTGCTAAAGCTCGCCTCGAGCCCCTGGCAGGTGGTCGGGCCGGGGCTGCTGTAAATGCCGAACTTGAGCCCCTTGCTGTGGATGTAATCCCCGAGCGCCTTCATGTCGGGAAATTTCTTGTTGGGAATGAAGTTGCCCTGCTCGTCGCGCGTCGGCCCTTCGAACAACTCGTCGCTCTGGCGCGGGCTGCGTTCCCAGCCATCGTCGATGCAGATGTAGGTCCAGCCGTGATCGATGAGGCCCTTGTCCACGAAGGCGTCGGCCGTCCGGCGCACGAGGGCCTCGGTGACGTTGCGGCCGCGTGCGTTCCAACTGTTCCAGCCCAGCGCCGGGGTCAGCGACAGTTGGCCTTCGGCCACGATCTTGAATTCCTTCCGGGCTTCGCCCGCCGAATTCCGGGCGCGAAGTGTGACCGGGCAGGTCCCCTTGTTCTGGATCGTGCCGGTGATGATGCCGGTCGCCGGATCGACCTTGAGCCCTCCAGGAAGTCTGTCGACCGAATAGGAAATGGGCCTGGTTCCCGTTGCGGGGATCTTGTAGAGCACAGGTCGTCCGGGTGTCACTCCCGTCAGCGCGGGGCCATTGATCCTGGGTTTGGGACCGACCTTGGGCGTCAGCACCTCCCTGGCCTCGCCGGGGATCTCGACCACCACCGGCTTTGTGCCCGATACTTCGAATCTCGCCTCAGCCAGATCGTAGTGCGCAGAGCCGCCCCCGCCGCCTCCCCGTCCTCCGCGCCCGCCGCCGCCACTGTTGACGATGATGGCCATCAGACTGACGCCTTTGGTGTCGACTTCTATCGGCACACCATCGCTGCCGGGCGGGATGGCATTGTTTTCATAGAGCATTTTGTTCTCGTCGGCGAGAATGCGCACACTCATCGGGAGCGTCGACGCTCCGCCCCGGCCGCCTGAACCCTGGCCCGCGCCCCCGCGCCCCGATTGGCCGGCGGCCCCGCCGGAGGGTTGCGGGCTCACCTGACTTTCATCATCGACGCCCAGAATGGCGGAAAACTCATCGCTGCCGCCATTCAGCCGGATGTATAAGACTGTGTAGCCATTGACGCAAATGCCCCGGCCAAAGGTCTGTTTGTTGATAGTGAGTGTTTTGCCGTCGATGGTCTTGTCGATCGCCGGCCGGACCTTGTCCGTCACTCTTGCTTTCGAGAGATCAAGCGATGAAAGCCAGATCGTTTCGGTCCGGGGGGCACCCGTGAGGAGTCCGATCGCCGCGCCGATTGCGCATAAGCCTGCCAGGCATGGAATGCCGGGATGCTGCGTCATAGCCATTTTCCCCATTTGAAGTCTGAGATCCCGATTGATCATGGGAGTGCATATGGTCGCTGAGACGACGCGCTTATCTTAGAGAAACAGCTTGGAATTGTCGATTCAATACCGCAAAAACCACAGCCGGTGCGGAACGAGCATCGCTTACAAATGATCCCGAGTACGCCAACCATGGAGTACGACCTGCCGTCGAGCGTGAGGGTCCGTCCCGGGGCGGCGCGGTTTCTATCAAAAAAAGCCACTGCCAGCATCCGTCAATGGGGTGTTTGTTGCGCGCAACTCATTTCTTCAAAATGATTAGGATCAGGATGGTCAACTGACTTAAAATACGACCAGTCGACTTACTTGTAGCTCACCAAGTCCAACCAGATGTGGAGTACTGGGATGAATACCGCATTTCATAGGGTTCGGGTCGGGCTCCTCTGCAGATTCAGTCTCTCGATCCTTCACCTCGTACGATCTGGGGAGCATGAGCCCCACTGAGGCTGCACCCGTTACCTATCATTGGCCCTGGACCAGAGGGCTGGCGCTTTTCCTGCCGGCAATCATCATTTTGCCCTTCCTTCTCATCAAGCCCAACCGCCGAGCCGCGGCCTGGCTGATGCTGATCCCGCAGTATCGCGAGCGGCTGAAGGCTGTCTTCAATGTCGCCCCCGCGCCCCAACAACCACAGCGGCAAACTGCCGTGGCGGGTAGTCAGGCGCCCTGATAATTAAGCGGAGCGCGGGCGGACCGCCCGCGCCCACGACGTGGATCGCGGCTGCCAGCCGCGACCCTCCTCATGTCTCCCAACGTTGCCCCGATTTTCATGCGTCACTGAGTGCGCCGCGGCGCGTGAGGGGCTGCTTCGAAAATAGCGCCCCTCACAAACATCGTAGTCGTGATCGGTTTTATTGATGTACATAAACTACCGGGCACGACCGCGATCACGACCCATGACAGAAAAGGCAGGGCGGTAAATTGTCATTTTCATGCCGCTTCCCCTCGTCATTATCTTGACGAACGGCCTGGGGATGTGAGATGAAGACTCCCGGTTTGATCTTTCCGGAACCCTAGCGGACAATTTGTGGGAACCTTTTGATTGAAAGGCGCCAGTCCTGAGAAATTGCAGCGGCGCAGTCTCATGGCACATGCACACGACATTTTGATGAGAGCCGGAGTGAATCTGGAACTCCACGATCAGCTTGTGGCATATAACGACGCATTGCATGAGAGAACGTGCCGTGCGGCGAGGAACCGCCCGGCCGCAATGGAGTTCTTCGATCGGGCGTTTCATGCTTCCCACGCAGAGCGTGTCGAGGAGATCCTCGAGTACCGCGCAAAGGGGGGGAAGTCGATCGGGACATTCTGCATCTACGTACCCGATGAAATCGCGCTGGCTGCCGGTGTCTTGCCGATTCCGCTCTGCGGCGGCTCGCACTGGCCGGTTGATTACGCCGACAAGATGTTCCCGAGAGACATCTGCCCGCTGATCAGGTCGACCTTTGGCATGGTGTTCAGCAACACCTGCCCTTACCGGAGATTGAAGGATGGCGTGGTCGGCGAAACAACCTGCGACGCCAAGAAGAAAGCATGGGACCTCCTCGGTTTTGAAGTGATGGAGGTCCCTCAAAAGAAAAACGAGATGGACCGCGCGCTCTGGCATTCGGAGGTCAGGCGCTTCCGGGAATATGTCGAGAAGCTGTCAGGTGTGACTGTGACTGTTTCAAAGCTGAAAGAGACGATCGCCCTCGTGAACAAGCGGCGGAGGGTCCTCCAGCAGATAAACGCGTTTCGCAGGCTTCCTGATCCTCCGATCTCGGGTCTCGATGCCCTTCTTGTTTCTCAAATTGCCTTAAATCAGGATGTCCAGGTGTTCATCGCTGCCTGTGAAGAGCTGATCAGCGAGCTGGAAAGCAGGGTGAAACAGGGCATTTCATCATACGAATGGCGCGGGCCCAGGATTCTGCTGGCGGGGACCCCGTCGCCGATGGGAAATGTCAAAGTGCATTATGCCCTCGAGTCGTCCGGCCTGCAGGTGGTCGCAGACGAGTCCTGCACCGGGATGCGCTATTATCGTGATCTCGTGGACGAATCGCCGGATGATCTGGATGGAATGATGGCAGCCATCGCCGACCGGTATTTCTCCATCGATTGCGCCTGCTTCAGTCCGAACACGGAGCGGGTACAGAACATCTTGAAAACAGTCCGTGAGTACGACATTGACGGCGTGGCCCAGAGCATCCTCGCGTTCTGTCATACTTACAACATTGAGGCGAAAGTCATTGACAAAGCACTTGCGTCGGCGAATGTCCCATCGCTGAAGATTGTCACCGATTTTTCATTCGAGGATCTCGAGCAGCTGAAGGTGAGGATCGAATCCTTTGGCGAGCTCATCCAGTCGAAAAAGGCGCAACCGGCCTGATATGCTCGCCTGCGGATTGGACATAGGATCGACCACGATCGAGATTGTGCTGCTCGAGGGCAGGAGTGTGGTCGGGAAGTGCATGGCGCTTTCAGGTGCTTCCCCTGCCGAGCACGCCAAAAGAGCCCTGGAAGGACTTCTCGAGGAGGTTCGGCTCGAGCGTTCTGCCATCGCCCGCATCATAACCACCGGCTTTGGACGGAATTACTTTGCCCAGGCCGATCGCGCCATCTCTGAAATCACCTGTCACGCCGCCGGAGTCGTCTCCGAAATCCCCGAAGCCCGCACCATCATAGAAATCGGTGGCCAGGATTCAAAGATGATGCGGCTGGACCAACGAGGATTGGTGCAGGATTTTGTGATGAATGACCGTTGCGCAGCCGGTACCGGGAAATTCATCGAGACCGTGGCGCGGACACTGTCGATCCCCGTCGAGATGACAGGAGAGGCGGGCCTGCGTGCGGACAAGCCGCATGAAATATCGTCGATGTGCGCCGTGTTTGCCGAGACGGAGATTGTCGGGCTCCTGCATCAGGGAGCATCGCTGGAATCAGTGCTGCGCGGCGTGTTCAACGCCGTGGCGCGAAGAATCCTCGGCATGTCGGGAAGGATCGGACTGCAGAACGATGTTGTGTTCACAGGCGGTGTGGCCAAAAACGTGGGGGTCCGCAAGGCGCTCGCTGAAATTACCGGGCATGCAATCCGAGTCCCCTCGGAGCCTCAATTCACCGGGGCGCTCGGCGCAGCCATTCTCGCCGACCGATTTTCCCAAAATCCGGAGGCATTACTGGTCCGGCATCCGTGCGGAGGCTGAATGGAAATCGTCCCGACGCCGGCATCCCCGTCCGGAATGAGTATCGCTCCTCCGTATCGAGCACACGGTTCAAAGTTCGGCAGGGCTTACCCGCTGGACGCCAGCACCTGATGATGCGACAAACAATCCGCCCCAAAGGCGGCACGGTTCGCAGAGCTCCTGGACCCGCGGTAAAATATCAGGCGGATGAAAGGGATTGAGCGTGCGCATCCTCGTTGTGGAAGATGACAAGAAAGTGGCGGGATTCATTCAGCAGGGCTTGCAGCAGGAGAGCCATGCGGTGGATGTCGCCCACGACGGCGAGAGCGGAGCTTACCAGGCTGAGAGCTTCGAGTACGACCTGGTCATTTTAGACCTCATGCTGCCGCGCGTGCCGGGCTTGGAAGTGCTGCGGCGCATCCGGGCCAGGAATCCACAGCTGCCGGTTCTGATACTCACCGCCAAGACCGATCTCGAGGACAGAGTAACCGGCCTGGACAGCGGAGCAGATGACTACCTGATCAAACCGTTCGCTTATGCCGAGCTTTCCGCCCGGGTTCGCGCCTTGCTCCGCCGGGCCTCCAAGGAAGACGTCAAGCTCCGGATCGCCGACCTGGAAATGGACACCTCCACCCGCATTGTGAAGAGAGCAGGGCAGCGCATCGAGTTGAAGCCCAAGGAGTATGCGCTGCTCGAATTCCTGCTCCGGAATGCCAACTGCCCGGTGACCCGGAATATGATCGTCGAACATGTCTGGGACATTCATTTTGATGCCGTCAGCAACGTCGTGGATGTCCACATCAATTGGCTGCGCAACAAGATCGACAAAGGCTTTTCGCCCCCCCTGATACACACACTGCGCGGGGTGGGCTACCTCCTCACGGACACCCCTCCATGAAGCCGCCCAAGCTGCGCACCAAACTGGCCCTCTTTTACGCCGCGGTCATCACATTGCTCCTGGCCATCGCGAGCCTGCTGTTCTACAACCTGCTGGCGTACCAGTTGGACAGGGATCTGCATGCTGAATTGCGGGAACGCACCGCCGCTCTGCGGGGATATCTGCATTTCAAGGGCGATCAAGCGGATCTGGTCTATGACCCGGCTGACCCGGAAGAGGCGTTTTTCGTGGGAAACGCAATCCGGTACTATCAGATCTACGACGCTGCCAGCGGCGCCATGATCACGCGTTCACCGCAATTGGAAGCGCTGGGATTTCAATACACACCCGACGAGCTGAAGGAACTGGTCAGGCAGGTGGCCCAGGGCTCTGACTTCACCGGACTCGAGACGGATCAAGTGGAGTTGCTGTTTCACAACGATCTGGTACGACTCCCTGCCGGGCAATCCTATCTCCTGCAGGTCGGCGCTCCACTCACGCCACGGAAGACCACCTTGCGCCAATCACTCCAAATCATTTTATGGCTGCTCCCCTCCGGGATCATACTCGCCGTGTTCTCGGGGTGGTGGATCGCTGGGAGGGTGCTGCGGCCGCTGGAATCCCTGAGTGCCACCGTCCAGGAAATGAGCATCTCCCAGCTTCACAAGCGGCTGCCTTTGACGGGCACCGGGGACGAGCTGGACCGGCTGGCAAACACCTTCAATGACATGTTTGGCCGCCTGGAAAAGTCCGTCGGGCAAATGAAGGAATTCACAGCCAGCATTTCGCATGAGTTCCGCACTCCGCTGACGGCCTTGAGAGGAGAGGCTGAAATCGCACTGGCCAAAGCGGGCAGCGCGAGCGATTACCGGCGGGTGCTGGAAAGCCAGCTGGAGGAGTTTGCCAAGCTTTCGCAAATGACCGACCAGATGCTTACCCTGGCGCGCGCAGAGGCGGGACAGATCAAGCTCGCACGCGAAAATGTGAACCTCTCGGATCTGGCACGGTCCCTCGTGGAACAGATGGAAATCTTGGCCGCCAACAAAGCCATCACCCTCGAGGGCGTGCAGGAAGGCGAGGTTACCGTCGTCGGTGATGCAGGGTGGTTGGAGCGAGTCATCCTGAATCTTCTCGATAACGCGATCAAATTTACCCGCGACGGCGGCCGCGTCGAGATCAGCGTTCGCAGGCAGGATGGCGACGCTGTCCTGGAAGTGCGCGACAACGGTATCGGAATAGAGGCGCAGGCACTGCCGCACGTTTTTGAGCTCTTCTATCGAGGCGATCCATCACGCTCCAAGGAGCTGGACGGAGCCGGGCTGGGCCTCAGCCTGGTCGAGTGGGTCGTAAAAGAACATCAGGGCCGAGTCAGCGTGGATAGCCAGCCTAAACAGGGGACTGTCTTTCGCGTGACGCTTCCGCTGGCGCCTGCCGATTCCCACACAACCTGATCTCTCCAGATCTAACGGCAGCGAGAGGATTAATCAGGAAATAATTTGGGCTTAATCCTGGCTTAATCGTCCGGTTGGTAGCCTTTGTCTCGAGAGTGCAGTGGCAATCTCAAGCATGATTGAAAGGAGACAAGGATATGAAGCGTGCTGTAACTTTAGCGATGGGGCTGATCCTCCTCATGGCCCTCGCAGCTTTTGCTCAAGGAACCGCGGCTGGAACCAGTGCCAAGACGACCAAGCCGAGGGCGGTTGTAACCCATACGGCAATGGGAGTCGTCAGCTCAGTGGAAGCGAACAAGCTGGTGCTCTCCCACCGAGTGAAGGGCAAAGAGGAACAATCGACCTTCCTGATCAACGATCAGACCAAGAAGGAAGGCGATATGAAGGCAGGTGACAGAGCCACCGTGCATTACCGGGTGGAGAAGGGTCAAGACATCGCAACCATGGTCAAGGCCTCTCCCGCTGTGGCCAAGGCCAGCAAGCCCAAAAAATAGCCGGTCTGGAGGCTGTTAAAGGCAGCCGCGCACGGCACGAATTTCACGAATGTCGCTATTCTCGAAATCCGAGCCATTCGTGGCTGCTTTCCGTTCTTGAGGAGTCACTTCCGGAGCACAGGCCGGCTCCGGCCCCTAGTCCTGCAATGCCAACATGAGACAGGGCGATGCCGCATGTCCCTATTGATCAAGCCGTCCCTCTTGCGTAAGCTGTGTGTGTATTGACCTAGGAATGTCCAATCGGAATCAACTGCAAAGCCAAATGCAAAAGTAAGAGGAGTCTCTACATGAACAGGAAAACCGTATGGCTCAGTTTGGTTGCAACTATCGCCCTGCTGGCGATGATTTCCACAGTGTCCCTCGCCGCCCAGCAATCCCAGGACGTTTTGAAACCAGGAACGTATTCCGCCAAGGTGAAGGCGATCGTGTGTGGCGGGTGCGGCCCGCTCATCAAACAGACATTGGAAAAAATGAAGGAGATTGATGCTGTTTCGGTGGATACCTCGAAGATGACGCTCCAGTTTACCGTCAAAAAAGACAGCACCGTCAAATTGTCGGATGTTCAGAAAGCTCTCAAGGTCGCTGCCGACCAGATGAAGATGGGGGCAGACTATACGCTTTCTGATGTGAAGCCTACAAAGTAGGAAAATCAGGATCCGGCCAAGTTCGTCCATCTGCCGCGGAGATGTTGCCGAAGGCTGCAACACATGCAGCCTCGGCAACCGCTGTCGACCTCAGCCGGACGAGGATGGCCTCCGGGCTCCGCCACAGAATCCACGAAATACACGAAGCACGCGAAAAGGATTTCATGTGTTTGTGGCTTGAATGTTGGCCGCGGACGTCAGGCGGCATTGCGTTCCCCCGCGTCTATCCGTAGTTTCCTGGGTTTGAGCACGGCATGTTTGCCGGGCGAATGGGGTCAGAGGAATAACGTCCATGGAAAAACGGCAACTGGGCAACACCGGCTTTGAAATTACTCCGATCGGATTGGGGGCCTGGGCGATGGGGGGTGGAGGTTGGGCATTCGCATGGGGTCCCCAGGATGACGAGGAATCGCTCGCTGCCATTCATCACGCCCTCGACCTCGGCATCAACTGGATCGACACGGCAGCGGTTTACGGTCTGGGGCACTCTGAGGAGGTCGTGGCACGAGCACTGGCGAAATTGCCCAGCACCCGCAGGCCCTTGGTATTTACGAAGTGCAGCCTGGTCTGGGATGAAAAGGGCAACATCACGCACAGCCTGGAGCCGGCTTCCCTCCGGAAAGAGTTGGAGAACAGCCTGCGGCGTCTCCGCGCAGAGACGATCGACCTGTATCAGATTCATTGGCCGAGTTGGGCGCCCGGACCGACTTCGCCGGACGCAGGCATTGAGGATGCGTGGCGTACACTCTCCGGCCTGCAGAAACAGGGCAAGATCCGCCACCTTGGGGTCTCCAACTTTGACGTCACACAACTGGAACGCATCCGTGCCATCGCGCCCGTGAGTTCGCTCCAGCCTCCTTATTCCATGTTGAAGCGCGACATCGAAACCCGGATCCTGCCCTACTGTGCCGTGCACAACATCGGTGTAATCGTTTACTCGCCTATGCATTCCGGCCTGCTCAGCGGCGCCATGACGCGGGAGCGTATCGCCGGGATGCCCAAGGACGACTGGCGGCGCGCGCAAAGCCCGCAGTTCCAGGAGCCGAAACTCACCCGGAATCTGAAGCTGGTGGAACAGCTCCGCGCCATCGGCGCTCGGCACGGACGTTCTCCAGGCGAAGTGGCAATCGCCTGGACACTCCGGTTGCCCTCAGTTACAGGCGCCATCGTCGGTGCGCGCCGGCCCGCTCAGGTCGACGGTTTCATCGGAGCCGCAGAATTCCATCTCAGCACGGAAGAAATCGAGCAAATCGAGCGGGCCCTGGCAAACCATCAATCCCCCGATTAACAAGGACACCGACCGCAGAATACCAAAAGCGCAGGAGGATGTTCTCGTGCGGCTCGAGTGTTTCGTGGTCACCATTCTGGCTGCGGCTGTGTCCCGAGTGTTCCTCATATCCAGCTTGGAAAAATTGAATTTTGCAGAGACGACCCCGTCACGATATAGTGAGGGCACATCGAATCAAGCCGGGTGGAATTGAGGCATTTACCCAAACGCCGGAAGCTCAGGATCGAGCGTGAGCGAAGTCATTCACATCCGGCGAAAGGTCTCGCGGGAGCGATCACACTGCAATCTGGACAATATGGAGGCGGGTTATGAAGAAACGGTTGATCCTTGCATTTTTGCTGGCCGCGGCGCTTCTGCCGCTGGCGGCTTACAATGCGGCGCCACAAGCGAATGACGCGGCCAGCCTGGCCAATTTGCGCTGGCGCTCCATCGGTCCGGCCAATCCGGGCGGCCGCGTCACCGACATTGTGGGCGTGCCGGGCGATCCGAACACCTATTATGTCGCCGGAGCCGTTGGCGGCATCTTCAAGACCACCAATGGCGGGATGACATTCACGCCGATCTTCGACAACCAGGAGGTGTCCTCCATCGGCGCCGTCGCCCTCGCGCCGTCCAATCCGAATGTCATCTGGGTCGGGACGGGGGAAGGCGATCCACGCAACGATGCCGGTTTTGGCGACGGCGTGTACCGTTCGGCCGATGGCGGGCAGACATGGCAGCATGTGGGCCTGACGGATACCGAGCGGATCAAGCGCATCCGTGTCCATCCCACGGATCCCAACACCGCCTGGATTGCAGCGCTCGGCCACGAGTGGGGGCCGAACGAGGAACGTGGGGTGTTCAAGACAACCGACGCCGGCAAGACCTGGAAGAGGGTACTTTACCTGGACGCGGACACCGGTTGCTCCGACATCGATATCGATTCCCGGAATCCGAGCATCCTCTACGCCGGCATGTACACCTATCGCCGCAGGCCGTGGCGTTTCGACAGCGGCAGCGGCCGGACGGCACTCTACCGCTCCAAGGATGGCGGGGAGACGTGGGATAAGCTGATCCAGGGGCTGCCCAAAACGCCGATGGACCGCATCGGTGTGGCCGTGGCCCCGAGCAATCCGAACACCGTTTACATGATCACGGAGACAAAGATCGAAGGCAATCTGTTCCGTTCGGATGATCGCGGCGACACCTGGCGCATGGTGCTCAACAACCCGAATATCAACTTCCGCCCTTTTTATTACAGTGACCTGAGAGTGGATCCAAACAATCCAGAGAGAGTCTATTCCTTGGGCGGCAGCCTGATGATGTCCATCGATGGCGGGCGCACCTTCTCGAGCATCGCCCAGGGTGTGCACTCCGATCACCAGGCGCTCTGGATCGATCCGAAGAACTCCAATTACGTCCTTTCGGGCAGCGACGGCGGCTTCCAGGTTTCGCTCGACGGCGGGCGCACATGGGAAGTCATCAACAACATTTCGTTCGCGCAGTTCTATCACATCACCTACGACCTGCAGGTGCCCTACCTTGTCTACGGAGGCCTGCAGGACAACGGTTGCTGGGTCGGGCCGAGCGCGACGATGTTCAGCAACGGCATCCGAAAGCGCGACTGGTACACCATCGGCGGGAGCGACGGCTTCTTCGCCGTACCGGACCTCAATGCGCCTCACCTCGTCTACACCGATCTCGAGGGGGGCTCGATCACCCTGCTCGATCGCAACTCCGGCGTGTCGCGCAATGTCACGCCCTATCCCAAGGACGTCGGCCCCACGGGGAGTCCCATTTTCAATTACAGATACCGGTTCAACTGGAATCCGCCGATCGCCGCTTCCCCGCAAAATCCGAGCACTATTTATTTCGGCGCCCAGGTCATATTTAAGACGACCAATCAGGGCTATTCGTGGGAGATCATCAGCCCCGATCTGAGCACCAACGACAAAAGCAAACAACAGTCTTCCGGTGGCGAAATCGTAACCGACAACACCGCGGCGGAATTCCACTGTACGATCCTCACCATAGCCGAATCACCGGTCAGGGCGGGCGTAATCTGGGCAGGCACCGACGACGGCAACATTCAGGTGACACAGGATGGCGGCAAAAAATGGACCAATACGATCGGCAACATCAAAGGTCTGGCGCCCAACCCCTGGATCCCGACCATCGAGGCCTCGCACTACGATGCCGGCACAGCGTATGTCGCAGTGGATCGTCATCAGGACAACGACTTCGCGCCATACGCATACAAGACCACCGACTACGGCCAGACCTGGACCTCGATCCGGGGCGACCTGCCCGGAAAAGGTTACGTTCACGTGGTGCGCGAAGATCCGAAGGTGAAAAACCTGCTGTATCTGGGCACCGAGTTGGGCATTTTTGCATCCTGGGACGACGGCGGCCACTGGGTGCCGATCCGCAACAACATGCCGCCGGTGGCAGTCAGGGACATCGCCATTCATCCCCGCGACAACGACATGATTGTCGGCACGCATGGCCGCGGCGCCTACATTCTCGACAACATCACTCCGCTGCAACAACTGGCACAAGCCAGGGCGAGCGATGCCTTCCTGTTCGACATTCAACCGGCCATGCGCCGCCAGCTTGCGGGACGTGATGGCTCCGTCGGCGCGAAGGACTACGGCGCTCCGAATCCACCTTATGGGGCGGCCATTGATTACTATCTCAGAGCAGCCACGACCGACCAGGTAAGCATCACAATCACCGATAAAGCCGGCAAGGCGATGCGCACCTTCCGCAACCAGACGAACCGGGCGGGCGTGAACCGGGTGATTTGGGATCTGCGCATCGAAGGGCCGCAGGCGGCTCCCGGCGGTGCGCCCGGCACCGGCCCGGCGGCAGGCGCTCCCGGAGCCGGAGGGCGTGGCGGCGGCGGGCGCGGCGGCGGTGGTTCCAGCCCGCAGGTCGTACCCGGCGAATACAACGTCGTGCTCCAGGTCGGCAGCAAACAGATGAGCAAACCGGCCCGTGTCGTGCTTGACCCGAAAGTAAAGGTTTCGGCGGCCGATCTCCAGGCGCAGTCCAACACGGCGCAGGAGGTGCAGGCGCTCAGTGTCACAGTCACCGGTTTGGTCAATCGTGTGGAGGACCTGACGCGTCAGCTGACGTCCCTCTCCGATCCGGCGCGCCGCCCCGCACTGGATCAGCTCAATCAGTTGCATGCCAAGCTTGTGCGCGAATGCACCATGAGCTACCGTTGCGGTGCGAAGCTGCGCGAGAATGTCAACTCTCTGCTCGGCTCCGTGACGGGGACGATCGCCCGGCCCAGTGACGGCATGCTGCTGCTCCTGCGTGAATATAAAGAGGAGGCTGCGCAGGCAGCCGCAGACCTGAATGCAATCGTCTCGACGTCCATTAAGAAGGAAAACTAACCGCCTGATAAATCGGGGAACTGCAGGTGCACGCAGAGAAGCGCTGATGATCACTCGCGCTCATCTGCGTGCGCCTGCGGTTTCGTTATTGGAGCCTGGAAATGCCGAGTGTGTTCATTACCGGCGCCGGCAGGGGATTCGGACGCGAATTACTGGATGTATACGCTGGACGCGGATGGACCGTCTTTCCCCTCGTCCGGGATCCGGCTGTCGCAGCGGGACTGAATTCAGATTACGGAGCCGCGTGTCACCCGGTTGTCGGCGATGTTGCGTCCGCCGACGTGGAACGGCAGATCTTCGGCGTCCTGGAGCGGGACTGCGGTTCGCTCGATGTGCTCATCAACAACGCCGGCAACATCAAAAAGCTGCGCTGGCTGCCGAGCACGGCCCCGGAAGATATCGAGAGTTTGTTTCGGGTTCATTGTGTGGGCGCATTCCGCTGCACTCGGGCCGCGCTGCCGTTTCTGCGGAAAGCCGGGAGGCCCATCGTGGTCAACGTAACCTCCAGGTGGGGATCCATAACCCGCACGGTCGCGGGGCACTTCCGGGGCATTTACTCCTATCAGATCGCCAAGTGCGCTCAGAACATGCTCACAGCCTGCCTGGATCACGAACTCAGAGGTGAAGGCATCCGTGTGGTTGCCCTCCACCCCGGGAAACTGAAGACGGATGCAGGTGCGGTGGATGCCGATACACCGCCGAGAGCAGCCGCCATAAAGCTGGCGGATTGGGTTCAAGCTTTTGATCCTGACCAGGAGTGCGCCTGCCATGACCTGATGGGCGGCGGATTCATTGAATGGTAGCCGTTCACAAATCCAAAATCCGCAATCCAAAGTCATTTCGAGAGGGTCTTGCCGGCGGGCTCCGCGTGGATCACGATGCGCCCGAGCTGAGGAAACTCGAGGCGCAAGCGGCTTTCCAGTTCTTCGGCAATCCCGTGCACCTCGCCGACAGGACAATCCGTGTCGACGAGCAGGTGCAGCGAGAGATACACCTTGCCCCTCATTCGGTGAAGCTCGACATCCTGACAGCCGCGCGTGCGCTCCAGTTCGCGGCAGACGGCCTCGATCCGTTCGTGATAGCGGGCAGCTTCCGCCTCCGCGATTTCAAGGCCTGGCGCCAGCACTTCACTCCGGGGCTCAATGTGCACATGTACATCTGCGACCGTGGTGGGCAGATCACCCGCGCCCAATTCCTGGCGCAGCTGCGTCTCCAGCTCGGTGGCCAGCAAGTGCGCGCTTTCGAAGCTGAGCTCGGGATCGACCTCGAGGTCGAGGTCAATCCAGATGCCGCGCTCGGTCGAGTGCGTGGTAATGTTGTGCACCGCTGAATGCGAGCGCGCCGCCACCGCCCGGATTCTCTCGAGCACCCCTTCATTCTCGGAGACGGGGTCGGCGTGCACGACCACGTCGGCATTGGGCGATACGCCGCGCACCGCCTCCTGCGCCCGCTGAGTCACGGCGTGACTCTCCTCGAAGGACAGATACCGCGGCACATCCACGCTCAAATCAACAAAGACCTGGCTGCCGACGTTGCGCACGCGGATGCGCGAGACGCGCAGCACACCGTTGACTCCCGACAAGGCCGCCGCGTAATGCTCCGCCAACCCGGCGGGAGCGCTATCCAGCAAAATGTCGATGGTCCGGCGTCCGAGTTGCACGCTCACATACACCACGATAAGAGCGACAATCAAGGCAGCCGCCGCGTCGGCGCGCGCAAAGATCGACTTCGTGCCCGTGGCCTCGCCGTAGCGCACCAGTCCGAGTCCCACGAGCACGACCGCGGAGCTCCAGATGTCGGTGCTGAAATGCAGCGCATCAGCTTCCAGAGCCTGGCTGTGGTATTTGCGCGCGATGCGTCCCAGCGCCCGCGACCGTGAGAAGTCGATGACAATTGAAATCGCCATGGTGAGAAAGGCCCACACGCTGGGATTGATCTCAACTTCCACGAAGAAGAGGCGCCGGATGGCTTCGTAAAGGATCCAGAGGCACGTGATGAACAACAGCCCCGTCTCGGCGAGCGCGCTCAGATTCTCGACCTTGCCGTGACCATAAAGATGCGATTCGTCGGCGGGTCGATCACTCACCCTCACCGCCAGCAAGGTGATCACGGCGGCCGCCAGGTCGAGCCCCGAGTGTGCAGCTTCCGCCAGAATCCCGAGGCTCCCAGTAATGAGGCCGATGACCAGCTTGGTGCCTGTAAGAAAGATGGCGGCCGCTACCGAAGTTGCGGCAACAAGGCGTTTTTCACGGACTTGCTCCTGCAGATTCGCTTGTGTCACCAAAAGGTATCCTTTGCGATCATTCTACTCCATTCAAGCCTGAAATTCCGAATCGAAGGCGCACGAATACTTACCACATAAGACGATGCACACGAAAAAATCTTCGCGCATCTTGTGTGTTTCGTGGTTTGATGAGGCGGATGATGCAGAGAATGCCGGACCAGATCGTCGGGGCCAGTAGCCAAATCCTCCCGGTCAACCCCTGGATGATACTTCCCTTTGCGCTTCTGCTCCTGGCGATCGCCATCGCACCATTCATCAATCGCCATTGGTGGGAGAAATACTACCCGCACGTTTCGATCGGCCTGGGAGTCATCGTTTTTGCCTACTACGCCGTCTGCCTGGATTACCGCCGCATGATGGAGACCTTCGTCGAATACTTCAGCTTCATCGTGCTGATCGGATCGCTGTTTGTCGCAGCCGGCGGCATTTTCCTGCACACCGAGCGCCGCGCCACGCCGCTGGTGAACACGCTGCTTCTGGCCGCAGGCGCGCTGGTTTCGAACATTCTGGGCACGACCGGCGCATCGATGCTCCTCATCCGGCCGTTCCTGCGCATCAACCGGCCCCGTGTGCGCGGCTATCACATCGCGTTCTTCATCTTCATTGTCAGCAACATGGGCGGCGCACTGACGCCCACGGCCGATCCGCCCCTGTTCCTCGGCTACCTGAATGGGGTGCCGTTTCAGTGGACGATGCAAAAGGTATGGCATATCTGGCTGTTGGCCATGGTCCTGGTGCTGGCTGTGTTCTTTGCGGTGGATACATACGCCCATCGGAAGCAGGCTGATGAAAAATCCCGCCATGTCAAAAGCGCGCGGTTCGAACTGCGCGGAACCCACAGCTTCTTGTTTCTGTTCATTATTCTCGCAGCCGTTTTTGCCAGAACGCCGGTGCGCGAAATCATCATGATCTCAGCAGCCACCGCCGCTCACCGTTTCGCCCGGAAGGAGGCTCTGCGCGCCAATGAGTTCACCTTCGCTCCGATCAAGGAAGTGGCCATCCTTTTCGCCGGCATCTTCGCCACCATGGTGCCGGCGCTCGACTGGCTCGCGCTGAACGCCGATCACCTCGGGATCAGGACTGCGGGACAGTTTTATTGGTCCACAGGCATCCTCTCGAGCTTTCTCGACAATGCTCCGACCTATCTCAATTTTCTCGGCGCGGCGATGGGATTGCATCAGCTCACCCTCGGCAACACCGAGCACATTAAGATCCTGCTGACCGAGCATGGCCGGTTGCTTCAGGCGATCTCGGTAGGAGCGGTCTTTTTCGGAGCAAACACCTACATCGGCAACGGCCCTAATTTCATGGTCAAGTCGATTGCAGAGCACCATGGAGTCAGGTGCCCTTCGTTTTTCGGGTACATTTTCCGTTATTCACTGCCGGTGCTGATCCCGATCTTTATCCTGATCTGGGTTCTGTTCTTCCGGTAGTTGGGCATCATCAAAATCTCAAGGCAGAGGGCGCACGGAGCGCTGAGAAGAACGCCTCTGCCGGACGGGCTCCGGGGACTCTGTGTGGGTGCGTTGCTCTTCAGAATCGATGAAGCACGTGAAAAGAGTGTTACAAACGCCGGCGGCATGGCGTATAAGAGACGGGACCAGGGGTCGGAACGGGGATACGTTGACCTGGTTTTCCCCCAACATCCAATCTAGGAAAGGGTCGCACCTATGAAACGAGAGCGACGAACTCGTCACATCAAGATTTGGCTTGGATTGATGATTTGCCTGCTGCTCACAGCAGCGGCATGGAGTCAGGGACGCGGGGGAGCACCACCGGCCGGGCCTGCCATCAACCAATCCGAAGATCCAATACTCAAGGAGTTTCGCTGGCGTTCGATCGGACCTGCGAGCATGGCGGGCCGCATTGACGATATCGAAGCCGTGGAGAGCAATCCTGCCATGTTCTATGTAGGATTTGCTACCGGCGGCCTGTGGAAGACCGTCAACAACGGCACCACCTTTGAGCCGATCTTTGATACTTATCCTGTGATTTCCATCGGTGATATCGCAATTTACCAGCCCAATCCCAGCATCATCTGGGTCGGCACCGGCGAAGCCAACAATCGTCAGAGCTCGTCCTTCGGCGCGGGAGTCTACAAATCGGCGGACGCCGGGAAGACGTTCACCTTCATGGGACTGAAGGAAACTCAAACGATCGCCCGAATCGTGCCCGATCCCAAAGATCCCAACGTCGTCTATGTCGCAGCGCTGGGCCATCTGTTCGGGCCCAATAAGGAGCGGGGCATCTACAAGACAACCGACGGCGGCCAGACCTGGACCAATGTGAAGTTCATCGACGAGAACACCGGGTTCACTGATCTCGTGATGGATCCCGGCGACAACAAGACGCTGTATGCCGCCTCCTATCAGCGGCGGCGGACGGCTTGGGGATTCAACGGAGGCGGCCCGGGGAGCAGCATCTGGAAAACCAGCGATGCCGGCAAGACCTGGACCAGACTGACCGGCGGACTCCCCGGTCCGGAACTCGGCCGCATCGGTCTGGACGTATCCCGCTCAAACCCAAATATCCTCTACGCTCAGATCGAAGCCCTCAAATGGGGGGGAGCAGGCGGTGGCTCCGATGCCATGTCAGCTGAACAGGCTGCCCAGGCCGCTGCTCAGGCGGCTGCGGGCGGACGTGGTGGTGGATTCGGAGGTGGCGGTGGCGGCGGACGCGGCGGAGAGACGCCGGCGGGAAATCCCGATCCTGCGAAAGACGGCGTGTGGCGATCCGACGACAAGGGCAAGACATGGCATGTTGTCAGCAACAACAACAACCGTGCCATGTATTACAGCCAGATCCGGGTCGATCCCAGCAACAGCGAAATTGTTTACACGGGCGGCGCTCAGTTCTACAAAGCCACCGACGGCGGGAAAACGTTCAGGACGGTCCAGGGCATTATCCACACCGACAACCATGCCATCTGGGTCGACCCCAAGAACGGGAACCACGTAATGATCGGCAATGATGGCGGTCTGGATGTCACTTATGACCAGTGCGAAACGTGGGAATTCGTCAACACGATCGCAGTGGGCCAGTTCTATGCGGTCGCCGCGGACATGCGCAAGCCCTACTATGTGTATGGCGGGTTGCAGGACAACGGCAGCTGGGGTGGCCCCAGTGCGACCCGCAACAGCGATGGCCCCATCAATTCCGACTGGTTCCGGATCGGCGGCGGAGATGGTTTCTACTGCCAGGTGGACCCGACGGACTACAACATCGTGTACACCGAATCGCAGAACGGGAGCATGTCGCGCTACGACCTCAGAACCGGGCGGCCCACCAACATCCAGCCGAGAACAGGTGCCAGAGGACGCGGCGGCCAGGGCGGGGGTGCGCCCAACGCCGAGGTCACTCCGGAGCAACAGGCCCAGCAGCAGGCCATGGCGGCGCAGGCGGCACAGACGGGATTCGGCGGCGGCAACAACATCGTTCCTCCTTTGCCGGCCGGCGAGCAGCTCCGCTGGTACTGGAATACCCCTATCGTGCTGTCACCCCATAATCCGCGGACCGTGTACACCGCGGGCAATCGGTTCTTCAAGTCGTTGAACCGGGGCGACACCTGGATGGCCGGTCCTGACCTCACCAAAGGGATTGATCGCAAGACCCTGTCCATCATGGACGTGCCGGGAGACAAAGATATGTTCTCCAAGCACGACGGATATGGGAGTTTCGGCCATATCGTCACCCTGGCCGAGTCCTTCGCCGTGCCGGGAGTCATGTGGGCCGGCACGGATGACGGCAACGTTCAGGTAAGCCGTGACGGCGGGCTTAACTGGAGAAATGTGGCCGACAACATTCCCGGGATCCCGAAGGACAAGTATTATCAGATTACACGCGTGGCCCCGTCGCATTTCGATGCCGGCACCTGCTACGTGGCCATCGACGGGCATCGCTACGACGACCTGAGGCCCTATGTGTATGTCACCCGCGACTTCGGGGCGACCTGGACTTCCATCGCCGACAATCTGCCCCAGGAATGGCACGTCAACGTCATCCTCGAAGATGCCAAGAACAAAAACCTGCTGTATCTGGGTACCGAGCTTGGCTTCTATATTTCGCTGAACGGCGGGGGCGAATGGAAGAGATTCATGACCGGTCTCCCCAACGTGCCTGTCGATGACGTGATCATGCATCCGCGTGACAACGATTTGATCCTCGGGACTCACGGGCGCAGCATCTGGATCATGGATGACGTCACCGCCCTGCAGCAGCTGACGGACAAGGCGATGTCCGACGACGCGACCCTGTTCTCCGTGCGCCCGGCAACCATGTACCAGACGGACATCTATGTGGACCGGGGGCTTCCCCGCGACAAGATCTTCAGAGGTACCAACCCTCGAGCGGGAACAGCCATCAGCTACTTCCTGAAGTCTGCTGCATCCGCGGACGTCAAAGTCGCCATCATGGATGTTGACGGTAGGGTGTTGCAGGAAATGACGCCGGCGGGAGGCAAGGACGCAGGCCTGCATCGGGTGCAGTGGCAGGTCGGCGGCGGTGGCAGAGGCGGATTCGGCGGCGGAGGCGGTGTGCCGGGGGCCGGAGCTCAGGCCGCAGGCGGTAGAGGTGGTGCCGCGGGTGTGGCCGCAGCCGGAGCTGCCGGAGCCAGAGCAGGCGCAGCCGGGGCGGGCGCAGCCGGCGCCGCAGGTCAGGGTGCCGGCATCAGAGGCGCTGGCGCGGGTCAGGCAGCCGGAGCCCCGGGCCAATTCCCCGGTGGCGGCGGCGGTCGAGGAGGCGGCGGTGCCGCCGTCGAACCAGGCGTTTATCGCGTCAAGCTTACGGTTGGAGACAAGGAGTACTTCACCAGGGTGGTGGTCGAAGCAGATCCTAACGTCAAATAGTCCTGTCCTCGATCCCAGTGCGTGAGAACATCTCAACGCGGAGGGCGTGGAGCTCGCGGTTAAAATGTTCTTCTCCGCGGGCGCCGCGTCCTTTGCGTTGAGATTTTGTTTTTGAGCCCATTGTTTTCGGCGTTTGAATCGAATAAGATCGCTGCAAATGGCCGAGACTTCGGGAAAGAAGGAAGCCCAGCAACGCGTGGACCGCATCCACTCCTTCCGGCGCGAGCTGGAGCAGCTGACCCGCGAAGGAGTCCTGGGTCTCACCGACGAGCAGCGGGCGCGGCTCGATACCCACCTCGACAAGACGCTGGCCGAGCTGGCCGGGCGTTTCGACGTCGACGTCAGCGAATCCCAGAAGCAGATTTCACTCGCCATGCGCATCGCATCGGCTCTCGGCGGGCTGGCTTTGTGCGCGGCGGTGTTTCTGTTTTTCTATCGCTATTGGGGACTGCTGAGCACGCCGGTTCAGGTCGCGCTTCTCGTCTCGATTCCCATCCTCGGGTTGATCGCCATGGAGTTCGTCTCCCGAAGAGAAAGAACTCTCTATTACACATCGCTCCTGGCGCTCGTGGTATTTGCATCATTTGTATTGAACCTGAACGTGCTCGGTTACATTTTCAACCTGGCACCGTCGCAGAACGCCTTCCTTGCCTGGGGAGTGTTTGCACTGGTGCTGGCTTACGGCTACTCCCTGCGGCTGGAGTTGGCTGCCGGACTGGTCTTGCTCGTCATTTTTGTCGCGGCGCAGATTATGTCGCTGAGCGGCGGATCCTTTGATGCGGTCATGGACCGCCCGGAGACTTTCCTGCCGGGCGGCATGGCATTGCTGGCAATCCCCCTGATTCATCGCCACAGCAAGCATCCCGGCTTCGCCACCGTCTACCGACTGTTCGGACTTCTCTTCCTCTTCCTGGCGCTGCTCATGCTGGGTAACCTGGGCCACCTGACTTATCTCCCGTTCCCGAAGAAAGCCGTGGAAGGCATCTATCAAGTAACAGGTTTTGGCGCCGTCATCGCTGCCATCTGGATCGGCGTCCAGCGCCGCATGATGGAAGCGGTAAACCTCGGATCCGCATTCTTCGCAATTTATCTGTTCCTCCGCCTGTTCAATTGGTGGTGGGACTGGATGCCCAAGTACCTTTTCTTCCTCATCATCGGGATCATCGCGCTGGTACTTCTGGCGGTGTTCCGCAAGATCAGAACCGGAACCGGAAAAATGGAGACGGCATGAAGAGACCCTGCCTGATCCTGGGGATCGCGGCCATTCTTGCCACCAACGCCATCGCGTTGATCGGTGTCTCGAGGAATCGAGCGGGCGGACCCGTGCAGACGATCGAGCTCACCGAACGCGAATTGCCGTTGCAGAGCATGGGCCAGGACAACTCTGGCGTCGGCCTGAGACTTGAGTGGATCCGGCAGCCGGCACAGGCGGGTGAGGTTTTCAGTCGTGCCGAGCTGGAGGAAATCGGCTTCGATTTCCATATCCCCGCGGGAACGCCGGGCAGAGATCTCTCCCTGCTGCCCCGCGTGGCCTATGTAGCCCTGGAGTATGAGGGAAAGGCTTGGGAGCAATGGCTGCAGCAGGCGGAGGAGGAGAAAAAACGAAGGCAATCCGCCGCTCAACGCACACCCGGCAACCCGAGCGAAGAAAGAGATCCCCGCAACGTGTCGCACCTTGTCCCCGTGGGTGCGGCAAAAAGTCTGACGGCGCTCCGCAGCCGATATCCCGACCAGAGCAGGTACCTCATCGTGCAAGCTGTTTTGAGGGCAAGTCTGGAAGATGTGAAGGATCCGGCTTCCGGATCGATAACATCTCACAACTGCGTTGGATTTGTTTCCCAGATCCTCCCTTCCGACATCAATGTCCCCCTGCCCCAAGCCAGGCTCATCTCCCCACTGAAGCCGCAAATGGGTCAGGAGCCGCGCTACACCGTCACCCTGCAATACGGCCGCAACCTGGAGCCTTGGGTGGCATCCGTCAGGCTGCGAGACAACCCGGCAACAAAATAGCCCGCCAATACCCCTGGAAAGGCAAAAGCCGGAGATTCGACCTTGCACGACTCTTACGTTTACGTTAGCATTCGAGTGTGATGAATGGGTTCTTAATTTGTCTTTGTGACTACGTCGGTCGGGAATGTTGTCGGGGCTCCAGCTCCAAGAGGGAGGTTGGGCCTTAAGTTATTGTGAACGCAGTTGCTGGGGCCCGCTTTCTGATGGTGACAGGCGGTCTATTTGCGTTTTAATCTGGAAGAGCCTGCCCTGGAAACTGACAGCCGGGAGATTTCGATGGCCAAAATTGCCAACAGTATCGTCGACCTCATCGGAGGGACACCGCTCGTGCGCCTCAATTCGCTCTCGAAGGGCTGCGTCGCTGAGGTATTGCTCAAGCTCGAGTTTTCCAACCCGGGAGGCAGCGTCAAGGATCGCATAGGTCTGAGCATGGTCCAGGCTGCAGAAGAACGGGGGATGATCAAGGATGGCACGGTCCTGGTTGAGCCGACGAGTGGAAACACCGGCATCGCCCTGGCGCTCGTTTGCGCCGCCAAACACTACCCGCTGATTCTGACGATGCCCGAGACGATGAGCCTGGAGCGCCGCAAGCTGCTCAAGGTGTTTGGCGCCAAGCTTATCCTGACCCCGGGCTCAGAAGGGATGAAGGGGGCCATCCGCAAGGCGGAGCAAATAGTGGAGGAGCACCCTAATTATTTGATGCTTCAGCAGTTCAATAATCCCGCCAATCCGGCTGTGCATCGCCGGACGACTGCCGAGGAGATCTGGGCCGACACCGACGGCCAGGTGGACATCCTGATCTCCGGCGTGGGCACTGGTGGGACCATCACCGGCGTGGCCGAAGTGATCAAGCCGCGCAAGCCTGGTTTCAAGGCGATTGCGGTCGAACCAAAGGACTCTCCCGTGTTGTCTGGGGGCAAACCGGGTTCCCACAAGATTCAGGGTCTCGGCGCAGGATTCATTCCTAAGGTGTTGCGCTCCGAGTTGATCGATGAGGTCATCCAGGTCGGTCATGTCGAGGCCGGAGAGATGGCGAGGCGTGCGGCGCGGGAAGAAGGCGTGGCGGTCGGCATCTCGTCGGGCGCAGCCCTGGTGGCGGCGCTGCAGGTCGCTATGCGGCCGGAAAACAAGGGGAAAAAAGTCGTTGTGATCATCCCCTCAAACGCCGAGCGCTACCTGAGCACCTGGCTTTTTGAGGATCTGGATTCGGAGGGCGCCCATGTCTGAGGTTGGAGTGAGCCGTGTGGAGATGGCGTCAATCGTCGATGAGCTGAGCGGCTATCCGGGCCGCTTTGCCATGCTCGAGAAGCGTCCGCCCTGTGTCCAGCCGCTGCCTTCCCGAAAGGCCGCGGCCGAGATCCTGGAAGAGCTCCGGGCGATATTGTTCCCCGGATACTTCGGCAGCCCGGAAGCCGGCGCCGACAATGTCCGTTTCCACGTTGGCGCAACGCTGGACCTCGTCGCCCGGGACCTGGAGGAGCAAGTCCGGCGCGCACTTTGCTTTAACTGTTCGGCGCCGGAAGAAATTCCAGGCTGCAGCCAGCGCGCCGCGGACCTGACCCAGCAGTTCCTGCAGCGATTGCCGGAGCTTCAGCAGACCCTCCTGGAAGATGTCAAGGCGGCGTATCAGGGCGATCCGGCCTGCACCACGCCGGATGAAGCGATTCTTGCTTACCCTGGGCTCTATGCGCTCACCTTCTGTCGCATCGCTCATGCACTCTGGGAACTCGACGTCCCGCTGCTGCCGCGGATGATCACCGAAATCGCTCACAGCACCACGGGTATCGACATCCACCCCGGTGCCCGGATCGGAAAGCGATTCTTCATTGATCACGGCACCGGTGTGGTGATTGGCGAAACCTGCGTCATCGGCAACCGCGTTACGCTCTACCAGGGTGTCACCCTGGGTGCTAAGAGCTTTCCCCTGGATGAAAACGGCCATCCCATCAAGGGGGTGCCCCGCCATCCGATCATCGAGGACGATGTCATTATCTACTCGGGGGCAACCATTCTCGGCCGTGTCACCATCGGGCGGGAGTCCGTGATCGGCGGCAACGTCTGGCTCACCCGCGGAGTCCCTCCCGGCAGCCGGGTGACGCAGGGGAGTGCCCACTATGACGCCTTCCACTTTGGCGCCGGCATCTGAGTGATTCTGGATCACGGATTTTGGATTTCCTTTGCACGGTTGATCAGAGGCGGTCTGCCTGATCTCGCAACATTTGGTTTGAAGCCCTGATCCACACTCCAATCTGCGCAACCCTAAATCCAGAATCAAGAGGACAACCGACGAACCGGCAGCGCGGCCGCCGGGGGCCCGCAGTTGCGCGGGCACATAGTCGAATGTAACATCCCAAATGGACACCATGACTGCGGTAGCCAGCACACGAGGTTAAGAGCAAAGCATGGGGGCGGATCGCGCGAGGTCTCTGAGCCAGATTGAAATCAGCATCACGGATCGGAGCCGTCGTTTTGGAGTTATGATCTATACTTCTGGACGCGAGAGCAGCAAAAGGGTTGACGTAACCCGATATCAGAGGCTTGAAGCGGCACAGCGGGTATGTCATTTTCACGCATCCGTTTTGACCCGCGGATTCTGAATCCGGACAAGTTTTTCCGGATGAGGCTAAACAATGAAAACTTTCGGAATTCTATCCTTCGCGGCCGTGTTGTTTCTCTCCATCCCGCTCGGGGCCCAGACGCCGGCGCCCACGCAGCCCGTGCTGGTGATCTTCGAGACCGAGCTCGGCAAGATCACGATGGAAGTGGATGTGGTCCATGCGCCAATCACCGGAGAGAACTTCCTGAAGTATGTCGACGGGAAGTTCTATGACGGCGGGATCATCAACCGCGCCGTGCGGCTGGACAACACGACGCGGCACGATGTCGAGATCCAGGTCATCCAGATCCAGATCAACCCGGAGCGCAACCGTGAGCAATTCCCGCCGATCCCGCTGGAGCGTACGAACGTGACCGGGTTGAAGCATGTGAACGGCGTGCTGTCGATGGCTCGCAACGGGCCGGACACCGCGAGGGCCTCATTTTCGATTCTGATCGGTGATCAGCCCGAGATGGATTTCGGCGGCATGCGCAACTCGGATGGCCAAGGTTTTGCCGTCTTCGGCCGTGTCGTGGGAGGCATGGACGTCGTCAAAAAGGTTCAAGCCGCGCACACGTTGCCGACCGGTCGGCGCGGCGCGTACGGCACCGAAACGCTCGACCCGCCCATCCAGATCCTCAAGGCGTACCGGAAGTAGGTGCAAAAAGATGGCGGCCTCGATGCGGGCATCTTGCCCGCTGTTTTCTTTGGCCTGGATTACTGTTTAGGCCAAGCGCATGCCTATCCCTAGATCGGGCGGGACGGCCGCGCTCCCGGACAGCATCAAGCCCGCCGGTCCGTTCGGAGCCGCGCAGGGCAATGCCGTCGCCGGATTTGGACCGGCTACTTCGCAGCGCTTTGGGATACCGGCCCGTCAGGCCTCTCCCCGGAGATATCGGAGTCTCGTTTCCTCCGGGAACTTTTCGGTCGCGTAGCGCAGCATCGTGCGTGGCATCGTTCGGCAACGCTCTTTCAGGAAGGCCTCTGCGGCTTGCTGGTCGCGATTGCCGATTTCGCGGATCATCCATCCGGCGGCTTTGTGAATAAGATCCTCCGGGTCGTGAATGAGGCGGTCGGTGAGGGCCAACGTATCGATGAAGTCCCCTTGCCGCACGAAATAGAAGGTGGACATGATGGCGATGCGCCGTTTCCAGACCGAGCGTGATTCCGCAAAGCGGTAGAGCGGCGCGCGACTCCGGCGGTAAAGGTGGCGCCCGACGATGTGCGGCGCAGAGCAATCCACCAGGTCCCAGTTGTTGATGTGTTTCGCGTTCCGGAGATAGAACCTGTAGATGATCCGCCGAAGGCTTTCGTCGCCTCTTTCGTACCAGCCGGTCAGAATAAAGAGCGCTAGCTGGCGCTCTTCATGCAGGGGAGAAGACAATAGCTCAACGGCATCCTCGAGGACCAAATCGCGGTATAGTCTCGCGACCTTGCGCACCGCCGGCACGCTCACGCCGAGAAACACGTCCCCTTCCCCGTAGCCGCCCGGCCCGGTCTTGAAAAACCACTGGAGATCGCGCGCCTTCCGGGAGTCCGCGTAATGCCTGAGTGCGGCACGAATTTCCTCAAGACGTGTCGGCATAGGGGCAATCATCCGCAAAACCTGCGCATAGGTCAAAGACCAAATTCGAGATTGAAATTCGAAACCCATTTTGCATAGGTATTGCCGACGCTCGCTGCGATCGTTTCCGGCACATTGGCCTCCATGATCATAAGCGATCCCCCTTTTCTCAGCGCATTGCCGATCGAGCCCAGGGTCTTGACCGGATCCGTCAGGTGGTGAACCGTGTAGCAAAGCGTGATCAGGTCGAAGCGTTCCGCGGGCAGCGTGATGCCGTCATAGGTATCGAAATGGATGCGGTCGCCTAGGCCGGCCGATGCGGCGTTTTTCCTGGCCCTTTCAATCGAGGGTGCAAACACGTCCAGGCCGAAGACCTCAGCTTTCGGATAGGCTATTGCGCTCTCCAGCGATGCAAGGCCGCCGCCGCATCCGACATCGAGAGCGGCCCCGCTGGCGCGCAGGCGCGCCGCAATGTCGGGCATTGCCGGAATATAGATCTCGGTCAGGAAATTGCGGTAACCGGGCGCCGTGGACCTCTCGACTCCTTCCCAAAGTTCGGGCGGGTAATCCTCCGAGAGCGGGCCTTTGCCGCCGCGGATTCCTTCCATCACTTTGTTCGTCGGGAAGACGCAGGCCAGCAGTTCGACAAATCCGCCCATGAACAGGGGCGAGTTTTCGTCGCACAGAACCGTGGCATACTCGCGGGGCAAACGATACCGGGAATTTGCCGCGTCATAGAGGACATATCCGGCTGTCGCCATGAGGGCGAGCCATTCCCGCATGTAACGTTCGTTGAGGTGGGTTCTGGCAGCGAGATCGGACACGGTTGCCGGCCCGGCCTCAACCATTGCGCGGTAGATTCCGAGCCGGTCGCCGATATACGCTCCGAAGTGGAACGGCCGACTGCTGTCCGATCACTACGTAAGCAAGGGGCGATTCAAAGAGATTTCAAGCGCCAGACCGATGCGTCCGCTTGCTGAAGGACTGCTTGACAAATCCGGTCGTTTCAGTCTCAAATCCACGCTGTCACAAGGAGCTTAAATTGAACCATAGTGTTTTTGGCCGCTGGCCGGTTGAAAGAAAGATCGGCGCGGGATTCGTTCTGGCCTTCGTGGTTCTGCTGGTCGTCGGGGTAGTGTCCTACCGCACGGTCTCCGATCTCGTTGGTACCGGAAACTGGGTGACGCAAACCCGCCATGTGATGGAACACCTGTCCAATCTCCGCTCCCAGCTGGATGAGATTGAGATCGGGGAGAGCGCATACATTATCACACCGGAGGAATCGTACCTTCACCCATACGATCAGGGGATCGCCGCAGCCCACGAGACCATCAAGGAACTTTATCTGCTGATGGCTGATCCCGGCCAGCGGCGCGGCCTCGATGAACTGGGCCCACTCATTAATGAGCGTATTGCCCTGGCTCAAAGAGTGGTCGAATCAAGACCGGATAAGGGGTTCGGGATCGCGGTCGAGCTGATGCAGGCTGGCCGCAGTAAACAGTTGACCGATGAGATTCGCCGGCGCCTCGCCGGCCTGGCGGACAGAGAGCAATGGCTTCTCGATGAACGCCAGCGTGTGGCTGAGGCGCATGTCCGGCGGACCTATTACACTCTTCTCACTGGAAGTGCGCTCTGCGGGCTCATACTGCTAACTGCCGGTGTAATCATTTTCAGGGATATGGACCAGGTAAGAAAGACCGAGCAGGCATTGCAGCGCTCGAATGGCGAGCTCCTGCACTCCGTCAATGAGTTGGAACGCCGTGCCCAGGAAATCGGCCGGTTGAGTGACTTGGGCGATCTTTTGCATTCCTGCGAGACCGCAGAAGAAGCGTTCAAGGTGATCGCCCAATGCGTTCCTCATATTCTTCCGTCCGTTTCGGGAGCGTTGGGCGTCATCAGCAATTCGCGCAACATTGTGGAGATAGCAGCCGTGTGGGGAGAGCCCCGGTTAAATGAGCAGGTTTTCCCGCCGGCAGACTGCTGGGCCCTGCGCCGAGGGCGGTTGAACCACGTTCAGGACGCTGCCTCGGCATTGCGTTGCCGCCACGCCGGAGATATGACGGGCCCGTATGTCTGCCTGCCTCTGATGGCCCAGGGTGAGGCCCTCGGGCTCATTCATCTTCAGAGAAACAGCGGCAGCGGCGATGGGGAGGCCGCCTGGATGTCCGAAGCGGGGCAAAAGCTGGCCGGCACTGTCGCCGATCAGATCTCTCTCGCCGTGGCCAACCTGAGGCTGCGCGACGCCCTCCGCCAGCAATCGGTGCGTGATCCTCTCACGGGTCTTTTCAACCGTCGCTACATGGAGGAATCTGTAGAGCTGGAACTGCGCCGTGCGATGCGCAGTTCCCGATCCATGGGTATCCTCATGCTCGACCTCGATAACTTTAAGCGCTTCAATGACAGCTTTGGCCACGATGCCGGGGACATGATGTTGAGAGAATTCAGCAGCGTGCTTAAAGCGGGCATCCGCTCCTGCGATATTGCCTGTCGATATGGCGGCGAGGAATTTGCCCTGATTCTCCCTGAAGCGACGCTGGAAGTGTCCAGGCAGCGCGCGGAACAATTGCGGGAGTGCGCCCGCCACCTGAACGTGCAACACCGGCTGCAGAGCCTCGGCAACATAACTGTCTCTATAGGCGTGGCAGCTTTCCCCGAGCACGGAAACAGGCTGGATACGCTGCTGCAGGCCGCGGATGAGGCGCTCTATCGCGCCAAACGCGAAGGACGCGACCGGGTCATGACCGCTCCCGTCGGCTCCTGAAGGGAGAATTCCCCATCCTCTCCCCGGCAACCCTTGCTGCCTATGCTCAGAACCTCACAAGCAATTGCCTATTATTTCAACTCCGGCCGCATGTAGACGATTGACAATGTGCTACTCAATGTCAGACACTCGGCGGTCATGATGCGGCCAGGTCACGTCGCATTCACGAACGGTCTGATGAACTGATTGGTGGATCCCGAGTGGACAATGTAACGCACACGCTGATCGGCCTGTCGCTTGCAAGGGCAGGATTGGGGAAAAAGACGGCGCTTGCCGTGCCCGCGCTTCTGATCGGCGCGAACCTTCCGGATGCCGAAATCCTGTGGCAGCTGGGCAGGGGCAGTTACCTCGATGTGCACCGCGGGGTATCCCACACTCCGGTTGGGATCATCGGCCTGTCGCTCTGCCTGGCGGGCGCGCTCTGGCTCTATTATCGGTTCAGGAGCCCCGGAGCAGTCCGTGCGCCGGCTCTCATGCCGCTCTGGGGGCTTTCCCTGGCCGGCATGATGACGCACCCGGCCTTCGATTTCCTGAACGACTACGGAATCCGGCCGCTGCTGCCGTTCAGCTCCGCGAGAGTATACGGGGATCTGCTCACGATTCTTGATCTCTGGATCTGGCTGATCCTGGGTTGCGCTCTCGCTCCGCTGGCACGCTCGAATCGCGGCCGCGCCGCCTGGATGGTCCTGGGCCTGCTTGGTCTGCTGATCGTGATCCTGGGCTGGTCGCCGGTTACAGCTCTCCTGTGGATAGCGGGAGTCGCCATCTGCCTGGGCATCGCTCGCATGCTGCTCGATCATGGCTTCCTTCCGGCGCGTGCGGCTCTGCTGGCCCTGGCCCTCTACCTTGGCGCCCTGGCCGCCGCACGCCAAGTTGTTGTCGTCGAGGCTCACTCCGTGGGTCCCGAACTCGTTACCGGGCCGCTGGAACGGATCGATGTCATTCCGGGACGCCCGCAATCCCCGCTGCGCTGGACAGTCATCTTGCAGGCGCCGGACCGGTACTACATTTCGGATTCCGGCCTGGGGGACTGGCACCGGCAGCCGCCGCGGCTTGAGATGGTGCTGAAGAACCTCGAAGATCCTTACTTCCGGAATTCCCTGGCGGATCCCAAAATGGCCGATCTCGCCCGCTTTGCCCGTTTTCCCGTTGTTACCGTCGAGTCAGCGCCGAAAGGGATGGCCGTATTACTCCGCGACCTGCGCTATAGCCGTAATCGCGAAGGGGGCTTCGGCACAGTCCGGGTTGTGGTGCCCTCTTTGCCCTCGCGCCAGAAATCTGCCAGGTGACAGGCCTCACAGCCAAGAACTCCATGTTCCGAACTGCCGGGAACTCCAGGAGCTCAAAGTGCCCCGAAGCATGATCAGGGCTGTGGACAAATGGTTTGCGTCCCCATTTCCCGGAGCTGTGGACAAATGGTTTGCGTCCCCATTTCCCGATTTTCGGAACAGGTCAGAAGTATTTCTTGAAACCGGCAAAGAGGTTGGCCGGAATCGAACCGTACTCGCTGCGCGGAACCGGTCCGGGGGCGGGACGGCTGCCGATGCTGACCTGGGCGCCGAGGAGAACATCGGAGTTGTTGCCCGTGGACCATGTGAAGGTGGGCACCCAGAGCGCGGAAGGGTCGTTTCCATTCACGAGGATCGTATTGGCAAATACCCAGAGGGGATGGAACTGCCAAGTCGTTGATGCGCCCGCATAGATCCTCCCCAGGCCGGTGACCTCGCCGCGCAGCACTCGATCGGCCCCGATCAGGGAGAGGTACCCGGAGGGGTCGGCCACGCCATATCCGTTCCAGGCCAGTTCCAGCGTCAACGTTACCGTAGGGGTCAATTGCCGGTCCGCGCCGAGAGTGCCGCGCCAGAATTTCGGGCGGCTGCGGGCCGGATCCTGCGGATCACCCGAATGGGTCCAGGTCAGCTCGCCGCGGAACCCGGTGCCGCTCAACGATGAGGTAAAAAATCCCCCCGCCACCGTATCGCCATGGAATTTGCCCCCCATGAATCCCAAATCGACACGGCCCGCATGAATGCGCGCAAGCGTGCCGGCGGCCCAATCCCTGGAGGGAGAAGAACCCAGTGAACCTCCGACCACGTCGATCTCGGAATAGGATCCTATCGGAATCGTGAAGCGGACGGCGTCCACGCCGGGCTTGTAATCACGGTCGACGCGCTCGGGGGCAAAGGGAGCGAACAGATCCATCACCGGCCAGAAATAGGATACGCCCCAGGTAATCGGCTGGCGGCCCGCGACGATCCGGACGGACTTGAGATCGAGCTGGAGATTGAGGCGGTCGAAGCCGGCAGTGAAGTTCGCGCTATTCCCGGTCAGAGAGGAATGCTGCAAAGGCAGGTAGCGGAATGTGTCGGAGGTAGCCACGCGCGCAGCAACCGAGAAGGGCGGCGAAAGCAGGCTGGCAATCGCGTGGCTCTCGAGCTTGATCCTGGGCGTGATCTCAAAGCCGGTGGTCAGGCGGAAGATTGAAAACTCCGCATCCCGGCGCGTCGCCCCCGGCGAATCCTCGATCCGCAGGAACTCATAGCCGCGCACCGATGCCCCCCAGGAGAACTGCTGCGCATGCAAGGGGGGCGGATACTGGGCCGCAACGGCGGCCAGCAGCAGACCAGCGATCTTAAGGCAACGGCCGATTTCCGAATGCATTATGCCTGGTCACCCTTCGGAATGGTCTCATCGCTCGCGATGCGGCCGTCCATCATCTTGATCACGCGGCGCGCCCGCTGCATGACCCGCGGATCATGCGTCGAAAAGAGGAACGTCGTCCCCTGTTCCCGGTTCAAGATCACCATCAGGTCCAGTAAGGCAGTGGCAGCCACGCTGTCGAGATTGGCCGTTGGTTCGTCGGCCAGGACCAGGGCCGGTTCGGCGACGATGGCGCGGGCAACGGCTACGCGCTGCTGCTGGCCGCCGGAAAGCTGGTGCGGGCGCCGGTGCTCCAGCCCTTGCAGGCCGACGGCTTCCAGCGCCGCCCGCACCTTTGCCCGCCGCGCCGCTGCCGGCACGCCGCGGAGCAAGAGGATGAATTCCGCGTTTTCCTCCGCGCTCAGCACGGGGATCAGGTTGTAGGCCTGAAACACGAAACCGATCGCGTGCAGGCGGAGTTGCGCCAATGCCCGCCTGCTCATGGAAGTCAAGTCGTGCTCTTCGAGCCACACCTTCCCTTCCGTAGGCCGATCCAGCCCGCCGGCAACGTTTAGCAGCGTGGTTTTGCCCGATCCGGAGGGTCCGGCTACAACTACCATTTCACCCGGCCGGATGCGCAGGCTGACATGATCGAGCGCGTGGACCGCCTGGTCGCCCTGGCGGTACACGCGGGACACGCTATCCAGTTTGATGACATACTCGTTGCCTGCCATCAGGTCCGCCCCAGCAGATAGGCCTCCGCCGGCCGCGCCGCCCGCCGTGCGGGGATCAGGGCCAGCAGAAGGGTTAAGAGAAAAACAAGACCGATGCAGCCGAGAATCCTGTTCCCCGACAGATTGGAGTAGATGACAGGATCGAAGGCAACTCCTGCCGCCGAGATCTCGCCCGAGTAGAACCAGTCTATCGGCATCCCATGGACGGCAAAGTACAGGTGGCCCAGCAATCCGAGCGCAGCGCCGAAGGCGGCCGACAGAAGGGCGATGAAGCCTGCCTCCAGCATGATCATGGAAAAGCGGCGATCGGGTGTGAGCCCGAGGGCGTCGAGCAGCGCAAACTCGCGTTTCCGTTCCAGCACGGACATCAGTAGCGTGTTCAGCACCAGGAAGGCAATCAGCACAAAGAAGACCGTGTTGAACAGATAGTTGCCGGCGTCGTCGACGCGGATGAAGTCATTGAGCTCGGGCAGCGCCTGCGCCCAGGTCAGCACATCAAGGCCGGGGAGCTGTTCCCGGCCGAGACGCGCCAGAGGCTCCGCAAGACGGCTGTCCGCAATCAGCATGGCAACCTGATGCACCCCTTCGCCCATCCTGAAAAAACGCTGCGCCGTGACCAGCGGCAGCAGAAGGACCGATTCGTCGAAATCCTCCATCCCGGTCCGCATCACCCCGCCGACATGCACCAGCATCGACTGAAGCTCCGCGCCGCCGACTTCCTGGACGGTGAGGACGAGCTTGTCCCCCGGCCTGAGCGCGAGCCTGCGCGCGACTCCGCTGCCGAGAACTACATCATCCGAATCATCGGATTCGAGAAACCTGCCTTCGACCAGCTTTTCGGCAAAGCGCGATACCGCCTCTTCCCGGGCCGGCTCGATGCCGATCATTTGCACCCCGGCGGAATCCTCGGCTGAAGCGGCGAGACCTGACGCGAAGACCCGCCTGAGCACGGTCCGGATTGCGAAGCGGTCGTGGACGGTGTCGAGCATCGCCAATGCCCGGCGTTGCGCACCGCCGTCGATCAGCTTGGCGACACCCCGCGACTGCTGATAGCCCGGCGCCTGAATTACCACGTGGCCGGAGCCGAGCCTGACTGCGCTGTCGATCATCTGGTAGTGTCCGCCGTCGCCGAGTCCAACGGAAAGCAAGAGCAACATCAAGCCGAGGGCCACCGTGCCCACCGTCAGGAGTGTGCGCCGCGTGTGCCGCCAGATGTTTCTCCATGCGATCGTGAACAGGACCCTCACAGTGTCTCAGCCTTCCGTCGGCGCAGTCAATGCGGCTACGGGCCGCATCCAGGCTACGCGGCGCGCGGGCAGAAAGGCCGCGAACAGCGTGGCCGCGATCAAACCTGCGGCGGCCCAGATCACCTGGTCCCAGACCCATGCGCCCTTCAGAATGGGATCCATCCGGGTGCCCAACATCGAAACCTCGCCAATCCACCGGCTCAAATCCAATCCATGGCCCGTCAAATAGGACATCATCAGTGCCCCGATGCCGAAGCCTCCTGCCAATCCCAGCATGGTGAGGAACAGGCTCTCGAGCAGAATGGTAAAGAGAATCAGTGCCGGATGCATGCCGAGAGACCCGAGCATGCCGATTTCGCGGGTCCTCTCGAACACGGCCATCATCGTGGTGTTGAGGACTCCGAACGCCGCGAACAGAGCCACCATGAATATCATGAACCCGTTCGTGCTTTCGCTCAATTTCACATAGTCCCGTAACTGGGGCGACAGGTCCCCCCAACTCCGGGCCTGCGAGCGCGGCGGCAGCACCCGGGAGCCGTTCAAACGGGCGCAAATCCCGTCGGCGAGGAGCGGATCCCGGATTCGCCCCGCCAGTTCGTGGATGCGGCCCGGCGCCAACGCCAGCAGCTCCTGCAAATCGCTCCCGTGAGTCACCGCGAGGGACCGGTCCTGATAGGTCAAACCGGTGCGCAGGATGCCGACGACTTGGAACAGGTCATTGCCCAGAGTGCCGTCGGCGGCCTGGGTCACCACAGCCACCTCGACGCCGATTTTGGCGTGGATCTCTTCTGCCAGCGCATGCCCGAGGATCAACCCCCGCCCGCCCTTCGCGGGAAAGCCGCTCCCCGGAAGGAGCCCACGCAGGAGAGTGGTCACGCTCAGTTCGGCGGCGGGCTCGACGCCGAGGATCTGGGCCCCGGACGAGAAGGAACCGGTGGAAAGCAAACCGAATCCATAAACGCGGGGAGAAAGGCCCTCGATCTCGGGTTGCGTGGAGACGCGGGCAAGCAGCGCTTGCAGATCGACTCCCTCGTCCCCACCTATGGTGTCGTTGATGTTCCGGTCCGGGAGGTAGCTGCTGTCGTGGATCTGAAAGTCACCCAGCTGGAGACGGGTGCCGTTACGGAGCAATTGGTCCTTGAGCCCTTCCATGAGGCCGATCAGGCCAATGAGAAACGCATAGGCCGCGGCAATCGCCGCCAGCGTGATCATGCTGCGCCGCGGATTTCGCCAAAGATTGCGCCAGCCCAGCCGTGGTGCGACCCAAAGCGCGCTCATCTCTTCCTGTTTATTTGCGCAACGCTGCCAGCGAAAACGTGTCCGGCGGCAGAGGGATGTCGAATTTGAGTTCGGTATATCGTATCTCGGTATATTCCCCCGGCTTATCTTCCGGGGTCATGTGCATGACACTCGGAACCAGCCGCCCTCCCAGCTCCCGAAACTGGGAGAACACCAAGGTGCGCTTGAGCCGGCCGTCTTCCGCATAATACTTCGCCCCAAGGGGCATCAAGTCGTTCTTGCGGACCACCATGGTGATGCGCCCCCAGACGACCGGCGCCTGCGGCAATGGGGTCAACGTGAATTCGTAAACCTCCTGACCGTCGCGGGCGCCGTCGAACGAAAGCTTGATGTCATAATCCCGTACGAGGCGGCTCTCCTTCACCAGGTCGTCGTTGGTGAAATGAGAGCCCATCCACGAGGCCATCATCATCGAAGTGGGGATCCGGATGGTGCGATCGATTTTCGGCAGGTAATTCCAGATGTCCGAACCGACTTTCAAGGTCGCCGTCCCGGCCTCCTTCTTCGGCGCCAGAACCTTCACCAGGACTTTGTCTGTCCCTTCGGACCATATAGCCAGAGTCATGTCACGGCGCCAGTGGCTCGTAACCACGGACATCTCCATCGTGCCGATCGACGAGTTGCCTCTGAAAATGCGGTCAATGCGATCGATGATCTTGCGGACATCGATTTCGGCACGCGGAAATGGACGGTGAGTCCCAGGATTCGCGAGCGCGGCGCAGACCGCAAACAACAAGAGAATCGTCAAAAGCCCGTTTGGGGGGCGTTCCATGATGCTCCATTGATCATCATCGCGCGGCTGAGACCGCTCCGGTTCAGACAAGCGGCCAGAAGGGCAGGCATCAGCCGACTTGCTCTATCGGCCTCTGTGGAACAGAGACCCGACGGATACATTTAGTTTCTACCGCCATCATATCATGCCATTTCGCCCGCAAAAATCATCAGCCTGATCAAGAGGACGCGGATCGGCGAGGGCGGGAGCATGGTTGAATTCCGCGTGCAGTTATTCAATGCCTTCAACAACACCAATTTCGAGGAACCCGAATCCACTTTCGGAACTTCCGTGTTCGGAAAAATCTTCGGCGCCGGGCGCGCGCGCGAAATTGAGATCGCCCTCAAATATTCTTTCTGACCGCTGAGCCGGTGCGTGTGACCTTTTCGCCTGGCATGATGGCAAAGCAGTAGCGGCGGATGCCGGCGGCGATCCGGGGAACCCCGGTGCGCGTGACAACCAACGGGCGCCACCCTGTTCGGGTTTGCCCTTCCCTTCGGTTCCCTTCCCTCAGCTGCTTGTGTCCGCATTCGCGAAAGCCCAATCGAATATGAGCGCAGGCAGAACACCGCATATCGATCCGCCGTTCCGCGATCAACGGGAAACCGGGTTCGAATTCGTTTCCGTGTGCAGGGATGCCAACCTCAAAGGATCGGGATCCTCAGCCTTTCAGGTCCAAGAGTATGGGGGCATCCTCGGATATCTCTTCAAACCGAATTGAGGTGCCAGCCGACTTGTTATTGTAACGTATCAATAACAGCAAGAGTGATCCTGCAAGACCATAGAAACACAGGATTTCATAAGGGTGACCCGCCAGGTGGGACCCAAGGTTCGCCAGGCCAAAAGCGAAACCGCTGAAACCCAGAAAGTAAAACGGAAACATAAGGACGATCTGGCCCGCTCCCGACCGGTAGGAGCATGTGAAGGGTATCTTGGGGAATTGAAACAGCAGCAATTCCATAAGCACACATGACACGGTGACCCCAAAGCACACGTGCAGCCAAACGATGTTCCAATTCCAGACCAACGCATATAGGAACCCGGCAACACAATAAACAGGAAGGACAACCGCGCCAATCAGATATTTGCGCAGTCCCTCATGGCTGTTCTGGATCCGTTGCATGGGAGCAATCTGGAATAGCCAGTTGGCCTCCAATTCCACAGGGATCGCAAAGATCACTCTCATTCCCACCAGAAGGAAAAACGACAGTATCAGCGGGATTGACAGGAGGACACTGTCCAAATGGCCGGCAACGGCTCGATCGTCGCTCACAACCACTGTTGCCAGGCCGGTGGCTGCGATCGCAAGCCCCACGGCAAAGAATGTCCCGATATACAGGGTATGCCTCGTGCTGCGGAACAACGTTTGTGCCACGAAATGATAGGATGCCCTGCTTTCCGAGCTTCTGACAACCCAACGATCCAGAATGCAATTGCCCAGCCTTCTGATACCTCCTGCTTTTTGCAACCGGCCACCGCAGAATTCAATGGTCTTGTGGAGGAATCGCCGGTAGCACACGGCGTAACTCAGTATGGATAAGGCACATGCAAAGGCCAGCCCCGTAAGAGCTCGCCCCGCCATCGCCCGCAACATCGGATCCTTCGTTCCAAGCAGAACGTCGTAGACTCCGACAAACCAGATTGGCGGATAAAAGGCGGAGATGGGATTTGCACTATGGATGAGCTGATCCACCGATGAGATTTGAGGGAAAGAGAGCAAAGCAGACAAGAACAGCAGAAGGCAGAAAAACCGCATCCAACGCGAAATCCAGGGCGCCAGCCTCAGCGTCATAAGGATCCCCTGCAAGGAGATCGCTGAGAGGAAAATGAAAATGTTGCCCAAAAGCATGCTGATCGCGTGGCTGACGACATATCGAATGCCGAAGGATACCGAAATCGTCTTGCCCATTTCCTCGTGGCCAAAGCGGTTGTTGGCGAGGACGGCGCCCGGAAACAGGAAGGTCGGGCAAAGGTCGATGGCAACGGTGATTACCAGAAGGAATGCGGCCAATGCGGCTGCCTTTGCATAAAACAGCGTGCGCGTCGCAATGGGCAGATGCGTCAGATTCAGGTAGTCCTTACGATCCGGAAACAACATCTCCCATTCGAACACCGTGATAAATCCGACCAAAATCATCGACAGGGAAAGGAAGAAACACTTGTCGGTGAGCGAAGCGAGATCGCGTTCCCAGATTGGCCGATAAATGTAATACCCGTATTTCGGAATGAGGAACAGGCTCTTCAATACACCGGGCAAAACCAGCAAGGCCAGGATTTGAAATGTCAGAAGGTTTTTTTCGATGAGATCCAATTGGGGCGCGGAGATGGCATCGAAATCAAAGAACCGCCTGAAGAAGTGTTTCACCAGGTGCTTATATTGAACGGCCGGATCCGGGTCAGGCATCTCCGCTCCTAGTTCTGAATAATTTCGGCCATTTGCCGGGCAACCTGTTCCGTGTTCTCATCCTGAACCAGCTGAGTGAAGATCTCCTCCAGTGACGGGAGCTGCATGAGTTGCTTCATGTTTTCCATCGAGTCATCCGCCACGAGGTTGCCTCTGTGGATGACCAGCACCCGATTGCATATCTTTTCAACCACCTCAAGAACGTGAGAACTATAGAGGACAGCCTTGCCTTGAGCGGCCAGAGATTTGAGTAGACTCCTGACAATGAGAATCGAGGTGACATCGAGGCCTGAAAGAGGTTCGTCAAGAATCAGAATATCCGGATTATGGAGCAATGCGGCAATCATCATGATCTTTTGCTTCATACCCTTGGAGTAGGAAGAAATCGGCGCGTGCTTGGAGGCGGTGAGTGAAAATAATCGCAGCAGCTCATCGATTTTGGCATTCAGCGCATTTTCCGGCATGGAGCGGAGGCGTCCGGCGAGCTGAAGATATTCGCGTCCGGAAAGGTGAGAATAGAGAAGCGCTTCCTCGGGCACGTAGCCGAGATGCGACTTGAATTCGATGATCTGTTTTTCTATGGGATGACCCTTGAATAGAACCTGGCCGTTCGAGGATCTGAGCAGCCCCACAATCATCTTCACAGTTGTGCTCTTCCCGGCCCCGTTCGGGCCGAGATATCCGACAATGTCATTCGGATGGATTTTGAAGCTGACTTCCCGGACCACACACTTGCGGTTGTAGTACTTGGTAAGGCGTTGCGCCTCGAGCATGTCGAACCTCCGGTTTTCACATCGCAACCAGGCTCATCCCACGCAAGACAGTCCTCGACCTCGATAGATGCTTGGGAATTAGACGCCCTGGAGGTTGAAAAGTTCCTGCCGCATTTTGTTCAGAGGGCCGAATCCGCGGAGTCTCAGGAAAGCCCCTTCATGCCAAGATTGCGGGCAGGCATCGAAGCGGATGCAAAGGACTGTAGGTGGCTCTTGTTTCCCGCGCAAGGCTCATGGAAACGGACGCACCGAGCGCGAGACGCGCGCGCTCCATCCTCGCCCGACCTCGCACTCCTTTTCATACGTCACAGGGTGCATCCCAGCGCATGAAAAGCTGTCCCGAAAATAGACGTAGAAAGCGCGCCCCGTCGGAATCGGTATCGGAATCGCAATCGCGATCGCAATCAGAGAAGGTGGACACCCAGAGAATGTGGGAGAATGTGGACACCCATCAAGGATGCGAAGAACAGTGGGTGTCCACGTTTTCCCGCTGATTACGACCATAAGCGAGATATCCAGATATTACCTACTGGGTTGGTCCATCGATCCTGAAAAGGTGCAGCCTTGCAAAAGAAGTACCCTTAAGGCTTCTATAAAGGGACGATCTGATCTCACAGTGCGTGTACGCCAAGGGTCCGTCGATCTCTCCAAGCGGGTAATCGACAAGAAATAGGCACCGGTTTTCCGGCGCGAGTGGCAGACTGGTACATGCCTGCTATATCGGGGGACAGTCGAAGATGCACGTGGCAGGGGCAAATGTCGTGGTGAGATAGCCGTGTAACTATGTCCCTATGATTTCCATTACTCCATCCACAACTTTTGCGAGTTCTTCCGGCGCCGCTCTACCGAGCCGGGAACCTATCCGCTCGATCGCAAGCGTGCGGATCTGGCTAATCTTGACCCACGATTTCTTGGGAAGATCCTGTGATTGAAGCTCCAATGTCAGCGGGAACCCCGCTCGCTGCTGCTGGCTCGTCAACGCCACCGCAATCACCGTGCCGGACCGCTCATTAAAAACGTCGTGGCTGAGTATCAGCACAGGACGCTTTCCTTCCTGCTCGTTTCCTCGGGCCGGATTCAGGTCGGCCCAGCGAATTTCTCCCCTCAGTATTCGGGCCATTGCCTTAGGTCCTCTGACATCCCTTCCTCCGCTAGAGCCCGCTCGAATTCAGGATCGAGCTTGGCACATTCCCTGGCCAGCCGGGTGCGCTGCAATCGGGAGAGCTTCTCCCCAAGGGCTTCTTCAATTGCCTGGCTGCGGCTTGGGAACATGGACTGCGCGACTAATTCATCCAGCAGTTCCAGGGTAGCTTCCTCAAGGGTTATTGCGATCTTTGATTTTGACATTTTGACCTCGCGGTATGATTGTATGTCATACCACCCAATGGCGTCAACACGCTCATTCATCACATTGCGAGAGACGCCTTCGACTTACTATTGACTTACGGAGAGAGTCGACGTTCGATCGCCGCTCGCTGCCCGGCATGATCGCCTCGCTGCAGAGCCACGGTGACGATCCCACACGGTTTCATCCTCATCTTCATAGTCTGGTGACGCTATGATCGCAAATATGCATTTGCGTATAACGGTGAGTGTCCGTGTACCAGAGACGGGACGCCAGAATCCGTGCTCGCGCTCGTAGCGCTCGTCCCAGACGCGCTCGAGCTCGTCGAAGTGGTCCTCGACCAGCTGATAGAGCGCACTGTTTTGAGGGCTTCGCGGCCGGTAGACTCCCTGAGAAGGACATTCCACATAGGGTCTAACCGGGCCGCGGGCTTAAGTGCCAATCTTATTCTTTGCCGAATCTGCCGTAGCGCAAAGCCAGAGCCGGCAGGACGAGCAGACTGAGAGCCGTCGAGGTGAACAGTCCGCCCAGGATGACGACGGCCATAGATTTCATCAAGGAAACCGAACGTAACTCACTTGAAGTCATGAAATATGCGTGGTCCGACCCCGGCCCACCGATCTTAGTGAACTCTTTGGCCGGTTGAAGCGTCCAGAAATGTAGAAGCGAACGCGGAACTTTGCCAACGGCCGGGATGCGTCGATGAGGCTCCTGTTTGAACGCAGAATCACTTCATTTGCGGCTGCAGCGGCGGTATTGCTGCTGTTCAGTTCAGGATCCCAGCCTGCAGAGACAGAGAAGCCGCCCGTGCCGCAGAATGTCTTCAAGATCAGTGCAAACCTGGTGGTTGTCGATGTTCAGGTTGTGGACAAGAAGACCCTGAAGGCAGTCGGTGGTTTGACTGGATCGGATTTCGCGGTTTATGAGGGCGGCGTCCGCCAAGAAATTACTCATTTCAGCAGAGATACGATGCCCCTGTCGATAGTCTTTCTGTTCGACATCACGGCCACTGTACGTCCGGTGCTTCGGCAATTGGCTGAAGGTGCAGGACAGGCATTGCGCCATTTGAGACCTGAAGACGAGGTAGCGGTGATGGCCTTCACCAAAACCGCCCGGGTGGTTGAAGACTTTACGTTCAACACGCAAAAGATCGCAAATGCCATCGGCCGAGCGAGCCGGTTGCTGAGCTTAAACAGCGAACGTGCTCTTATGAACGAGGCGGTCTACCAGGCAGCCGTGCAGTCACGCAAGTCGCACAACGCGCCTGGCCGCAGAGTGATCATCGTGCTGAACGATGCGTTGGTGGCCAACTTCCCTCGAGGTCACGTCCATTCGGAGAGGCAGGCGTTTGGGGAGTTGTTTGAATCGGACAGCATGGTTTGCGGTTTGGTGGCTCAGAGTTCCCTGTCCAAACTCATGGCGGTCTTGTATGTCAACAATCCCATGTTTCTCCCGGCGATCAAAGCGCTTCATCCCGGGAGCCTCCGAAACTACGCCCAGAGAACGGGAGGAGAGGTGATCCTTGCAACCGAGTCCGGTATAAGCGAGAAATTGGCCGATCTTCTCGATCATCTGCGCGCCCGCTACAGTCTCGGATACTCACCATCAAACGTTGCTCGAGACGGCAAGTTCCGATCGATCAAGGTCAAGCTCTCGCCGGAGCAACAGGCCCGATGGCAAATGAATCTCGTCATCCGGGCGAAGGAAGGATACTACGCCCGTTGAGTAACGAGTATTGAGAGCGCCAGGTGCGGCATCATGTGAGGGTGCGTTCAGTCCTGCTCTGCTGTCATGCCTCTATGCGCTCGATGTGCAGGGTTCCTGCAACAACCCGTCGGTGTCGGTGCGCCGCGGCCTTATCGTCCGCGAAGGGGAAGCTGGACACCCACTACTTGCTTACATTCCTCAGCCTCAGCCGGAGGAACGGCAGTTTGGCGAACAGGAAAAGACTGGTGCCAATTGGGTGAAACGCATCCGGCTGGTCAGAGCGATGGCGGACGTTGCCGGCGGGCGTGGAGGATACCGTCTAAACCATGCCGGAGGCGATCAGGCGGATGGAAGAGAAATGCAGATCTGCGGCGGATTGCGCTCCTGAGCGCGCGTTGCGTCAGGCCAACTGCGGCGGCGGGGATCCGAAAACGGTGCGAGCCATGGCGGCGCCCTGGAGCCAGCGCCTGCCCAGGCGATCTGCAAAATTGCGCAGACTGGAAACCATCCCGGCGGCAAGGCGGAATTTGGATCCGAAGCGGGAGACGGTTCCAAACCAGGCGTCGGGATTGGCGCCGATCCGACGCAGGATTGGCTCGAGATCGGCATCGATGGCTCCCAGTTTGCCCGACCGCATCATCCGTCCCGACTTGTCCACGAGATCGAAATACTGGGCTGGAGTCATCTGTAGGATCCCGCGCCTTCCGGACTCTGATTGAATGGGACAAAGCCAATCATCTGAGGGATGCGCCCAGATGGAAAGGTCGTCAGGAATGGGGTCCGAGATTGCCGCGGCATTCTCAGGCACTGTCGTGCGCTTGCCGACCGATTCATGATTGATCGGTTGCCCGACCTCTTTGCTCGGAGCGGCGCCGGCAGTCATCGTTGTTTTCCGCCAGGCGCGGATCCGTTCCTGGATGCTGGTGAAGTCGCTCTCTTCCGGAGTCGCTGCCAGACCGGCCCGGATGGGATTGAGGTCAACATACACCATGCAGCAGGCGGTGGCGGCTTCATCGAGCAGCGCCTGGCATTTGAACCGCGATTCCCAGAACCGGCCCTTGACCTTATCCTCTTTGTTTGCCGCCCGGGCGATGAATTCGTTGAGCCGACTCATGAACCAGCTCAGGCTGCACAGACGTTTGCGTAGTTCGGCGATGCGCTCGGGACGATCCGCCAAGGCGGTAATGTCCTTCTCGACGGGTGGCATGGGAGCGCCGCTGATGTGGCGATGTTGGGGGAAGAGTGTCAGCCAATGGGTTGCGACTTCCCGATCAGACCACAGCGCGACGATGTCAGGACGGGTACGCAAAATACTGTGGTAGTGAGTCTCCATGACGGCGTAGGCGCAGACTTCGATGGCGAAGATGGCCGCCAGATACCGCAACCTGTCGACCAGCCATGCCTTGCGGTGGGAGAAGTCCCGGAGTGTGAGCGTGTCGAACCCGCACAGGAATGCCCGGCGGACGCACCGGCTGAAACAGTGATAGACCCCTTCTTGCCCTTCCTGGACGTATTTGCTGCGTGGCAAAGCCATGGTTCACCTCTCTTGACGTTACTAACGGCGGACTCATGGAATGTGCCAAGAAAAAATCCACAGAAAATGGGTGTCCAGGTTCATTCCCATTACGAGAACTTGTTTTACTTTGGGTTACTTAAATACCGAGCTAGGGAAGCATTATGGTTGCTGCACTTCTCAGCCAATTTGTTCTTCAAAAACGGAAGGTAGGTAGCAAAGAATGCGATGATCAGATGGACAGCCACAAAAATCAAACGCATCCACGCCTCTATACCGGCTCCTTGTGATTCCCATATAACCACGGCCTTAACCGGAATGATAAGCAACCAAATCAGAATAATGAGTAACACGCGGATCTGGAACAAGCTTGCAAATCGAAGCGAGGAACTGCTGAAAAATGTCGCAAGAACAAACGAGCAAAAACCGAGAACCAACCCGGGCAGTTGAATAAAACCCGGGTAGCCAGGGAATGGAATGCTGTTTCGCAGCAAGCCGCCTTGGAACAGCACCGCAACGTACGATGGGCCAATGCGCCCAATGTATAATGATAATAGGCCGACTAAAAGACAGCTCAAGGGGCAATAAATTATCAATGCAATCCTGATGCACAGGAGGCGCTGATCCCTGGTCATGTTATCCTCCTCAGGCCAATTTGAAGGCATCTGCATTCAACGGCGGTCATCGTTTTCAATGAAAGGCGGCCAACATGCCTGTCACGCTTCCGACTGTTTCGTCTTTGTCATTTCAGCCGAAGTCAATCATACACCCACTGTTATAGCGCGGCTCCGAAATACCAAGGATAGTGCAAATTGTCCGCAAAGCCAGGAATGAATGTCGCAGGAGACTAAGGTGCCATGGGGGCGAGTAACGGCGTAAGGTAACGGTTAACGGCCTTATCGTACATAACCCCCTCGCCGATCAGGCCCTAGCCGTGGCACCTGCAGAAGCGGAGCTTCCTTCGCGATCTAAGGTGTACCCCATTGTCTAGACAAAAACTCGGCCTTCTTAAGGTGCTTTCGCTACCGGGTGTTTTTGTCTTTACATCAGAAAATAAAAAACCAGTAGGGCCTGTGGGAAATGTGGGAAAGTCTCGCTGCTTTTTGCGAGACTTTTCCAAGTCTCTGTGGGAATCCGCGCTTTTTGCGGATTTCCATAGAGACGGCA
>JAIQGI010000040.1 GCA_020072565.1 Terriglobia bacterium | reverse complement strand
GAGCATAATCGTGGTCGGTCCGCCCTTCAACAACGGAACAAGGAACCATCTCGAAAAATTGCACTCCCGGCTCTGGACAATGCTGGGGAATGCTCTGCACCCAAAATCGGGTGCAGACCAACTATAAGGGCCGCCAGTGAATAGGCCCGGCCGTCAGGCCGGGACAGGAATAGCTCAATATTGAGCGCCGAAGGTGCGACACAAGACATTGTGCCGGTCCTCGGACCTCAATTCTGTGACTCACGCAATCCCCGCCCTCACGGGCGGGGCTATGTACCGCCGGCGCTTCGCGCCTCCCTTTTCTGCATATCCTTTTCAGCACCCTGACCAGCTACGGCCGCTCGCTGTAGTTTCTAATTTAGGAATGCTGCTGTTTCGAAGGTGTCGGACAAGGGTAAATTCTCCAGGCCTGACACCGGTCTCTTTGCCCGAGACGAGAGGAGAATTCCGGTTCTACGCGCGCCAACCCATGCTATTCTCACCCCGATCGATTCAAGGCAATGATCCAGGTTCTAGAGCACACCTATCGGGGGAGGGACTTATGCGGCGAACTTCATGCTGGAGGGGCGCGATCGCGCTGGTTGCGTGCGCTGCGGCATTGGCGGTTCCGGCCATGCTCTCGCAGGTGCCGGCGGCAGGCAACTTCTCGTTTCAACTCAAGGCCTTCGGCAGGCACCAGGCGATGACCGCGGCCTCGCCCTACAAGACGCTTTCGTGGCAGTCGATCGGCCTGGCCAACAACACCGGCCGCCTGACTTCGATCGCTGTCGCTGACGACAACGGCCGGCGCACAATATATGTAGGCGCCGCGAGCGGCGGCGTCTGGAAATCCGAAGACCGTGGCGACACTTGGCGGCCCATCTTCGAGCGCGAAGCTACGGCGAGCATCGGGGACGTTGCGGTTGCGCCATCGGATCACAGTATCGTCTGGGTAGGGACGGGCGAGGACAACCTGTTTCGCGCCGGCATCGCCGGCACGGGCATCTACAAGTCAATCGATGCGGGCAAGACCTGGCGCCACATGGGCCTGACCGACTCCGGCACGATCGGCCGCGTCCTCGTGCATCCGACGAATCCGGACATCGTCTACGTCGCCGCGTCGGGCCACGAGTGGACGCCCAACGAGATGCGTGGAGTGTATAAGACGACGGACGGCGGAAGGACATGGACCAGGATCTTCTACCGCAGCCCGAACACGGACGCTGTGGACCTGGCGATGGATCCCTCGGATCCCGACACGCTCTATGCCGCAATGTGGCAGCGCGCGCGCAGGAAGTGGAGCGATCCGCGCGTCGAGCCGGGCTACAACGAAGGCGGCCTGTGGAAGACGACGGACGCGGGGAAGATCTGGACGCCGATCAACGACGGACTCACACCGGGCGAGTTTCGCGGGCGCGTCGGCGTCGACATCGCGCGCTCCAATCCGAACGTGGTCTACGCCATCATCGACAGCTACGACACGGGACGGCCCGCCAAGCCCAACGAATTGGACGCTTACAGGCGGCCGCTTCCGCCCGGCAGCAACATCATCAAGGGGCTCGAGGTCTTCCGCAGCGACAACAAGGGCCAGTCCTGGCGGAAGGTGAGCGGCCAGACGCCGCAGTCGGCGCTCGACATGATGGACCTCGGCGCTACCTATAACTGGGTGTTTACGCAAATCCGCGTCGACACGAAGGACGAAAACACCGTCTACGTCCTCGCATTGGGCGTTAGTGTGTCACACGACGGTGGCGCCACGTTCACGAGGTATCAAGGAGGCGGCGGTGACAACCATCGCATGTGGATCGATCCGGACGACCCGAAGATCACGTACGTCGCCGCCGACAGCGGTTTCCTCATGACGCTGGACGGCGGAGCCACGCGGCCGAAGAGCGCATCCGGCATCAACGCCACTCAGTTCTACAACGTGGAAGTCGACAACCAGACGCCGTTTTACATATACGGTTCCGTCCAGGATATCGGCAGCCGCCGTGTGTCGCTCGACCTGAGCAAGGGCCGCGACAGCCTGAAACCGCTCAACTGGCAAGGCGCGCCCGGCGGGGAGGGGAGCAACCAGGCCATCGATCCGACGGATCCCAACATTGTTTACTCGCACGGCTACTACGGCGACTTCACGCGAACAGATTTGACTCCCCAGCCGGCTGCTGCGGCAGCGGCGCCGGCCCGTGGGGGCGGCCGAGGCCGCAGCGGCGCATCGAAAAACATCCGGCCGCAGATCGGGCCGGGCGAGCCGGTGCTGCGCGCTCAATGGATGGCGCCGATCATCGTGTCACAGTTCGATCACAACACGATCTACGCCGGCTACCAGTACGTCTATCGCTCCCATGATCGCGGCGACACCTGGGAACGGATCAGCGGTGACCTCACCGACAACAACCCGGCGCAGATGGGCATAAATCCGTTTGCAATTCCGTATCAAACCATCACCCAGATCGCGGAATCGCCGCGGAAGGCCGGGCTCCTCTACGTCGGCACGGACGACGGACACGTCCACATGACGGTGAACGATGGCAAGACGTGGACGGAGCTGACGAAAAACGTGCCTCTTAAAACGCGCAAGTGGGTCTCGCGCCTGGTGGCTTCCAAGTACGACGACGCAACCGTGTACCTCGCCCAGCGCGGGCGCGAAGACGACGACTTTACTCCGTACCTGTGGAAGTCTACGGACTACGGCAAGACGTGGAAAAGCATCGTCGGGAACATCCCCTCGGGATCCGTCAATGTCATCCGCGAGGATCCGACCGTGCCCACTCTCCTGTATGCCGGTAATGACTTTGGCGTCTATGTCTCGACCAACGGCGGGCGGAAGTGGAATGTTCTGGGCGACAACCTGCCGACGGGAGAAGTGGCGGACCTGCAGATCCAGGCGCGCGACAACATCATCGTCGCCGCGACCTACGGCCGGGGCATGTGGGTGATGGACGCGCTGAAAGTTCGCGCGGTCAAGTGACCGAGGCGGGCACATTCATCCAGGGGGGCACCGGGCCGCTATCGCCGGCGCCCCGGTGGGCATCTCGCGGCGGCGAAGTCGTGGCGCTGAAGTTCGGAACACCATGTCCCTGCCGCCCAGGACGCGAGGCTGAACCGGCTCCGCGCACTGACCGGCGGGAGTCGTTGTTGGAGGATTTATGAGGAAGCTGATTTTCATTTTTCTCGCGGCATGCGCTTCATTTGCCTTTCAGGGGGCCCGTGGCCCGGAGGTTGCGCGCTGGGAGCAGCAGGCCCGAAACGTCACCATTATGCGGGACGACTGGGGCATCGCGCACGTCTTCGGGAAAACGGACGCCGACGCGGTCTTTGGCATGGAGTTCGCGCAGGCCGAAGACGATTTCAATCGTGTCGAGACCAACTACATCAACGCGATGGGGCGGCTGGCGGAGGCCGAGGGAGAGACCAGGATCTACCAGGACCTGCGCATGAAGCTCTTCATCAATCCCGACTCGTTGAAGAAGCAGTACGACTCGAGCCCGGCGTGGTTGAAGAAGCTGATGAACGCGTTCGCCGACGGCCTGAACTACTACCTTGCCAAGCATCCCGAGGTGAAGCCGCGCGTCATCACGAGATTCGAGCCCTGGATGGCGCTCTCCTTCACGGAAGGGAGCATCGGCGGCGACATCTCAAAGGTGAATTTAAGCCAGCTTCAGGCGTTTTACGGCAAGGGTCCGGCAAGCCAGCCGCCTGCCGACGATGAGCACGTCGAGGCGGAACCCGGCGGGTCGAACGGCGCCGCGGTCGCCCCCTCCAACACCACCGGGCACCATGCTCTGCTGCTGATCAATCCCCACGTCTCGTTCTTCTTCCGGTCCGAGTTGCAGATGGTGAGCGACGAAGGGCTGAACGCCTATGGCGCCGTGACGTGGGGGCAGTTTTTCATCTACCAGGGATTCAACGCCCGCGCCGGCTGGATGCACACTTCCAGCGCCGTGGACGATGTCGACCAGTATCTCGAAACGGTGGAGAAGAAGGGCGATCGCTTCTACTACAAGTACGGCAACGAAGAGCGCCCGGTCGTGGCGACCGAGATCTCGGTGCCGTACAAGACCGGCAACGGGATGGCCGAAAAGAAATTCACCGTTTACCGCACCCATCACGGACCCATCATCGGCGAAGCGAACGGCAAGTGGGTGAGCATCCGCATGATGCAGGAACCCGTGAAGGCGCTGACGCAGTCCTACACGCGCACCAAGGCGAAGGACTACAAGTCGTTCCGGCAGACGATGGAACTGCACACCAACTCGTCGAACAACACGATCTACGCCGACGCCGACGGCAACATCGCCTACTTCCACGGCAACTTCATTCCCAGGCGCGACACGCGCTTCGACTGGACCAGACCGGTCGATGGCAGCAACCCGGCGACGGAGTGGAAAGGCCTGCTTTCGGTCGACGAGACGCCGCACCTGCTGAACCCGGCGAGCGGATGGCTTTACAACACCAACAACTGGCCGTGGTCCGCGGCGGGGGAGAGCAGCCCGAAGAAGGCGGACTATCCCGTGTATGTCGACAGCGGCAGTGAATCCGCCCGCGGGCTCCACGCGATCCGGGTCCTGCAGAACAAGAAGGACTTCACGCTCGACTCGCTCATCGGCGCGGCGTACGACAGCTACCTCACGTGGTTTGAGAAGCCGATGCCCGCGCTGATCAAGGCCTGGGACGACACGCCGGCCGCGAATCCCTTAAAAGACAAGGTGGCTGAACAAATGAAGCTCCTGCGCGCGTGGGACCTCCGGTGGGGCGTGACGTCGGTTCCCACCTCGCTCGCGGTGTTCTGGGGCGATGATGTCCAGCGGCGCGTGGGCGCGGCGGCGAGACAGGCGGGGATGCCGGCCCCCGACTACATCGGCAGCGGCAAGGCGCCGGCGGACATGCTCCTGCAGTCACTGGCGGCGGCGTCCGACAGACTCGCGGCCGACTTCGGGACCTGGAAGACGCCGTGGGGCGACATCAATCGATTCCAGCGGCTCACAGGCGATATCGTTCAATCGTTCAACGACGCTGGGCCGAGCATCCCCGTCATGTTCACGTCGGCGACGTGGGGCTCACTCGCCGCATTCAGCGCGCGCGCGTACCCGGGGACGAAGAAGTGGTACGGCACCAGCGGCAACAGCTTCGTAGCCGTCGTCGAGTTCGGCGACACCGTGCGGGCCCGGGCCGTGACCACCGGCGGCGAGAGCGGCAATCCCGCGTCCCCGCACTTCAATGATCAGGCGACGCGGTACAGCGCGGGCGCCCTGAGGGAGGTGTACTTCTACCGCGCGCAACTGAAGGGTCACACCGAGCGCGAATACCATCCCGGAATCTCGTGATGTCCAACAATGCGCATGCAGCGCCGGCGTAAGCGAGAGTAAGAACGGCCGCCTCCGCAGCGAGAAGATAGGTTGTGTGTTGAGGCTCAGCTCACGCCGGCGGTGCGGCGGTGCTGGTAGCGGGAGTGGACTTCGAAAGCGAAGTTCTCAAGCAACTGCGGGTCAAGGGGGTCTCCATTGACCGGGAGTGTAAGTACGAGCGCCTTCTCCTGCTCGGCGATGTGAAAAAACTGAGCTTCTGCGATCTTGGTCGGCATGCACTCCAGTGGCCCGAGGTTCACAACACCATCGATCCGGTTATTGCGCCATTCAGACAGGGCGTAACCCAGTGTGATCACCGCCTCTCCCAGAAGGTCCTTGCGCAGATAGGCGGCGGCGGTGGCGACAGATGCAGGCACAGGAGCGTGAAAGTGGCAGCCCATCTGATCTGCATAGATCCTGGAAGCCACCGCAATGATGCGCTGCTGCATGGCACTTCGGAAGCGCTCTGACAGTCCCGGCCGGCGATCCGTTATTTGCCCCAGATAATCGGCATATTCGAGCCATTCGAAAAACGGCGCCAGCCGCGCGCGCATCCCGTGCTTTTCCAGCTTGTCAATAATGAAATCATTGGCGAAAGGGTTGAGGCGAACGTAAATCTCACCGACAACTGCGACCGTGGGCATGTCCTCCTTGCCTCGAACCCTGGCAAATTCCGCTGTCGCACTTCTCATCAGATCCGCCAGCCCGAAAAGCCGTCCGGAGGCAACCTGCCAGATCACGTCCGCCATGGAGGGCCGCTTTCCGGTTTCTCTCTCTACCAGCGCCTGCAACTCGCGCATGTGCTGTTCGTAGACGGCGGCGGCGGCCCCGGATCGGGTCTCGGTCGGGCGTGTCGCGAGCAGAGCCGCCAAAAGCAGATCTGACGCGACGATGGCACTCAAGAACAAGCCGGGGAAGCCCGGCGGAGCTTTCTCGAAATAGTCCGAATCCTCCGGAGAATAGATGCGGATGCGATCCCTCCAGCCGAGCCGCTCCAGCGTGAGCTGGTTCAGCAGGTTGTACACTCCGAACCGGCAGGGCCCGCGGGCGCCCGGCATCAAGACTACGAACCGGTTCCGGGTGTTCTTCTCCGATTCGAGGCGGCCGAGCAGGCTGCCCAAAATCAGGCAAATCGGCACGCACTCCTTGCCGGAGGTGTAACGCCGGCCGAGTTTCAGCATGGCGGCATCCGGTGCAGGCAAGACTTCGGCATGCAGACCAAGCCCGCGAAATGCGGCCGCAGCGACCTCGGAGCCTCGGCCGAGCCCTGCCACCAGCAGGCATTCATCCGGACGAACCTCCATCAGGCCCATTGGCTCGAGTTGGAGCCGCGAAAAATCGTTGGCCGGCTTGTGCCCGTCCAACCGCTTGAGATCCTCGGCGACACAATACAGAAAGGCCTCGATCCTGGTTTTGGTGCCGGCGTCGCCGGAGTGGCCATCGGTTTCGATAATGGCGAAAGGCTTCCCTTCCATGATGTACGCACAGAAGTGCAGATTGAAACTGTCGGGTCCGCAGGAATAGTTGCTGCAGTAGACACCATAGACTTCTCGAGAGCGCCGGACCTGATGGGCAGCGCGCAGGATCCTTTGACCGTATCCCCAATACATGCCATCGAACGCAGGCACATCCCCGCTGACCGGATAGCAATCCAGGGGGATAGCCAGCACCCCCTGCTCGCGCAAAACCACCGGCACATTCGAGTTCAGGACCTTGTTATAGATTGTGTACGGTCGCCCCAGAACAATGATGGCGGGTAGTCTGCGCTCGGCGCAGAAAGACAACGCTCTCTGTCCGATCTCCAGGCAGCCTTCATCAAACCGTTGCTGGACGGCCAGCGCAACCTCATGCGCCGCACGCCACCGGTCGTTGTCCGCGCCCAGATCCCGGGCGAGGTGCTCGCAGCTCGTAAGGAACTCGCGGGAGCGAAGATTGCCGTGCCCCATGTTGATTACGGGCGTGACGATTTTGCCGGCATACTTATGTTTGAGATTCCACTGCAGAATGTCGCTGCTGCCTTGAACGATCGGGCACGTGTTCGCGTCTCTATCGCCGTTATTCCGCGGGAGGCCGCGAAGCATGGGCAGGAAAATAAAATCGCCGCCCTCGTCGGACATTTGGCCCGCAATGCCGTGATAGAGCTGCATCGGCGCGCAGAAGGAAACGTTGGCCTCCTGGATACCTCGCTTGAGCGCGGCTTGATCTGCGCCTGTGCTCAACACCGGATCGAATCCCAACTCATGCAGGAAAGCGACGAAGAAAGGCAGCAGCCCCCGGAGTATGAACTCATTGGTGATCGACACCGTTTTGAATCCGCGGCGTTCGATGAACGGCTGTATCAGGTCACGCACCAGGTCTTCACGCTCCCGGAATGGATCCGGCGACAGGTCGGGCAGCTTCTTCTTCCTTGTCCCTTTGTCGTAGAGCGAGCAAGCCCCTCCCCATGAAAAGCGCTGCTGTGTGCCGGCGACCACGGTGCGGATGGAATCGATCTTGCAGAGGTTCCCCGCGCCACCGCAGCCACGGGTCGATTTGCAGACGAAGGTCTCCTTCCCCTGAATCTGCGCTTCCAGGAAGCGGGTCGGATTCGACGGCGTGTTTTCGCGCCCGCGCAGGGCCCGCTGCGTCAGGAGGGCGATGCCAAGGGCTCCTACCGTACCGGGGTTGGGAGGCACGATCACTTCGCTGCCGGTTTGGCGCGCCACCGCTGCTGCCAGGGCGTCGGCTGAAAAGGGCATGCCCTGGCAGAATATGACTTTTCCCGTCGAACGGTTGCCCTTCACCCTGTGGAGGTAGTTCTGGATAATCGAATCGTACAGGCCGGCGATGATCGAGTTTTGATGCACGCCGGCCGCGACCGCTTCATCGATGATCTCGGCCATGAACACGGAGCAGTGTTGCCCCAGCGAGACCCCGTGGTCGGCGGCGACCGCTTCCCGGCCGAGTTGGGCGACGTCGCGGTAACCCGAGAACCTCTGTCCTTGTTCCTCGATGAATGAACCCGTGCCGGCGCTGCACGCTTCATTCATGGCGCTGTCGACGATCCGGCCCTCTTCCAGGCGGATGTATTTGGCGTCCTGGCCGCCGATTTCAAAGATCGTATCCACACGCGGATCGTAGTGCATGGCCCCCTCCGCATGGGCCGCAATCTCGTTCAGGATGAAAACGCAACCTTCTCCGTAGCAGGAGATCAGGAGCGAGCCCACGATCTCACGCCCGCTTCCGGTGACGCCAAAACCCACGATCCGGTCCTCGTCCCCATGCTGGTCGAGGAAGTGTCCCAGCAGCGCCTGCGCCGCTCCGACCGGATCGCCGCTCGTCTTCCGGTAGCCTTCCCAGGCAGTCTGGGAACTGGAGACATCCAAAGCGACAAGTTTGGAACCCGTCGAGCCGATATCGAAGCCGAGGATCAGATCCAGCGGATTACCGTTGCGCTGCACCATCGGGACAGACTTGCGCCTCCTGACAAGTCGCAAAGAGTCGGCCAACGTGGGAAGTTTTTCCAGTGTTTCCTCGGCCGGCTCGGCAATCAACTGAGATAGAGCAGAAACTCCCCGACCCGTCGTTGAGGCCGCTACAGCTGCACCGATGGCTTCGAGGAACAGCGCCTCGTCCGGAGGAAGCGATCGCAGCCTCATTCCATTCCCCTCAAGAAACTCCGCAAAGACTCTCTGCACGCGTCGTGACCGGCTCACCCCGCCGATCAGCGTGACATCGGGGGGAGTGGTCCCCGGTTTAATCAGTGTGAAGACGTTCTGGCAGACAGCGTCAAACAGACCCGCCAGGATCCTGGCCCTCTGTTCGCCTTTGTTGGCCAGGTGTGTCATGTCCGTCTTCAGGATAACGGGACAGCGGCCCGAGAGCGGTGCCGGGTCGTTTACGTCGGCACAGAGTTCGGAAGCCTCCTCGATGGAGAGAGCGAACCGTTCCACGAGCTGCCTGAGGAAATTGCCCGTACCCTGGGCGCAACGGCTGTTCTCCCTGAGCACTTCCAGCCCGCTGGCACGCAGTTCCAGGACGGCAAAGCCGTGGTTGCCAAGTGAGACAATTGTTCCCGGTTGGTCATCGACAAGGAAACGATAGCCATAGGTCATGGCTCGCTTGGTGGGCACGCGCGGGAGATTCACATGGCGGCTGAGCCGTCCGCTGACTGCCGCACCTTGAACCTTGTTCCAGTCCCATTCATCGAGAATACGCAGAAGAGCAGGCCCCGGATTCTTCGCATGTTCTATGAGCGTGCGCCGCATCAACCGCAACGATCCGTCATGGCGCACCAGTTCTACAGCCTTGAGCGTTTCCGCCCCGATGTCAATGCCGACAAACCGCTGAGGCGAGGTTTGGACGGCATCAGCGTTGGAGTTTTCAAGCGCTGCGCAACACTTCCCCTCGATTTTTTCCGGGGAGTCATCCATGACCGCAACCCGACCTGACAGATAATCCATTCATTATAGCCCAGGTGACTGCGAGAGTAACAGAAACCCGACACCTGGCGCTGCCTGCAGTCCGGCCAGAATTTGGATGCCTGCCCGTAACAACAGACAACACCCAGTTGTCTCGTTTCATGTCCGTCCCTGATCCGACGGCGATCCCATACCCGATATTGAACAAAGCGTCGTTTGCAGGTGAGATCTTACAGGAATTAAGGAAATCTTCAACGATCCAGTCGGCAGCACGATTGCCTCTGAACTCTCCGAGCCCCCGCTTCGCTGCGCGCGCCGGCGTTTATCCTTTGCTTTTCCTCAGAATCTTTGAGACAGCGGCTTATGCAAAAAGATATGCTCCTGCCCAGGGAATTGACTTATCATGCGGAAGCCGATGCTGTCAGGCCGCCCGGCCTTTGCGGTCTTGGTTCACCCTGCCTTGGTTGAAAAGGAGCGTGCCCATGAAATCCTGCCCAAGAGTCATCAAGGTAGTCCTGGCTCTCGTTTTTCTGACTTTCTTTTTCTCCCTCGGAGTCCCGCAGGAGCGCACTGCCGGGTCTTCTGCGGATCTGGTCATCAGGAATGCCAAGATTGTCACGATCGACAATGATCATCCCCGCGCGGAGGCGATTGCGGTTAAGGGGGACAAAATCGTCGCGGTGACCACGAATCAGGCGATCGGGAAATATATCCAAGCGGGGGCAACTCAGGTCATCGATGCGAAGGGGCGCCTCGTGATCCCGGGATTCAATGACGCCCACGCTCACTTCGGCCCGCTGGATCCCGACTATGTCGATCTGCGCTACGTCACCGATCCCAAAGTCATCACGGAACGCGTGGCTGAAAAGGTCCGGGGGGCGAAGCCGGGCGAAATGATCCGCGGCGGCCACTGGGAGCACGAGATGTTCTATAACCGGCAATGGCCCACCAAGGAATTGCTGGACAAGGTTGCTCCCGACAATCCGGTGGCTCTGGACAGGGCGGACGGCCACTCGGTTCTGGTCAACAGCTTTGTGATTAAGAACTCCGGCATTACCAAAGGGACGCCCGATCCGCCCGGCGGCGAAATCCAGCGCGATCCGGCCACGGGCGAGCCGACGGGTATCTTCAAGGAATCGGCCAGGGCGCTCTTGAAATACGGCGCCGTACGCGTCCAGAGGACTCCCGCTGAAGAGGAGGCGCGAACGATGAAGGGGTTGCAGGATGCCCTCGCCATGGCCGCGCGGCTCGGCGTGACCTCGATCCAACTGCCGCCCGGCGGCAACTTTGACAGGTACCAGAAATTCCTCGCAGACGGGAAGCTGACGGCTCGCGTCTATATCGGCGGATCGCTTACCGATAACGCCCAACAACTCGCGCGTTACGATGAGCTGAGGAAGAAATATCCTGCGGACGGGGATTGGATCCGTTTTGGATATCTCAAAGGATACATCGATGGGACTCTCGGATCGGGAACTGCCTTGTTGTTTCAGCCCTTTGCCGATGAGCCCGGCAAGACGGGCCTGCCGCAGATGTCCTACGAAGAGCTGGAACGCCGGATCGTCGCTGCCGACGCCAAAGGCTTCCAGATCGGCATCCATGCGATCGGGGACAAGGCCAACAACTGGATCCTCAATGCCTACCAGAAGGCGCAGCAGGTCAACGGCGAGAGAGACAGCCGCCACCGGAGCGAACACGCACAGATCCTGATTGCAGCGGACATCCCGCGGTTTGCCCAGCTGGGTGTCATTGCTTCAATGCAGCCCACCCACTGCATCACCGACAAGCGGTTCGCCGAGAAACGCCTCGGACCGGAGCGCTGCAAGACAGGCGCATACGTATGGCGCAAACTGCTCGATGCCGGGGCTCATGTCGCCTTCGGCACCGACTATTCGGTCGAGCCGCTCGACCCCCTGGAAGGGCTCTACGCCGCGGTGACGCGCAAAGACCGCAAGGGCGAGCCGGGCCCCGGCTGGTTTCCGGATCAGATCCTCACTATGGAGAAGGCGATCGAGCTCTACACCCTGCAATCGGCATACGCCGAGTTCATGGAAAACCGCAAAGGGATGCTCAAAGCGGGATATCTTGCCGACATGGTGATCTTCGAAAAGGACCTCATGACCATGCCGAAAGAACAGATCATGAAAAACCGGGTCGATTTTACCGTGGTCGGAGGTAAGTTGGTCTACAAGCGGGACGGTGCCCAGTATTAATCATGAATCCGAGGTGAACCACAAAATCGACGGTGCGGAATATCCGCGACCCAAAGCCTCAACGCAGAGGCCGCAGAGGATCTTCGCTTCTGCATGACTTTTTTCCGCGACCTCTGCGACCTCTGCGTTGCTCTCTCGCTTTTCTTGCCTGATTGTAGAACATCAATCCCTGAGGCCAATCTACGGAGCCGTCGTCGGTTCCGTGAAGGATCAGGAAGGGTGTCTTGATCCTGGGGGCGTCATAGATCGCCGCCTGGCTCTCTAAGAGCGCATGGTTCTCCCACGGATTAATGCCGATCCGGACCTGCCCCAGTTCGGTGATGCCCTGCTGCACCGTTCCCGTGCTCTTGTGGAGTTCATCATTCGAACGAAGCCGGCAGCGCGAAGCCGCAGTATTGCAGCGATCAGGGAAGAAAAAATGGAACCAATCGAGTGCTGTGCGTGAAATACTAACTGAAGCGAGCCCGGGGAATTTCGAGAAGCCGGCAAATGGCATTTGAAGACGCGAGCGACATCCAACTGTATCAACTGGCATCGGCCGGAGAAGAAGCTGCGTTTGTGGCTCTTTACCGGCGCTGGCAGGGAAGCATCTACCGTTTTTCCCTGCGCATCGGCAGTTCGGCATCGATGGCGGAGGATGTCACACAGGAGGTTTTTCTCGCGCTGATGAACGGCGCGTCGGGCTTCGATCCCGCGCTTGGTTCGTTTTCATCCTATGTGTACGGCATTGCACGCAATCACGTCCTGAGGCGGGTGACCCGGGAACCGGTCTTCGCGACGATCGATCAGGATGCCGAAGCGGATCAGAGGGATCTGCACAAAGCGCGGAGCATACCCTCGGATCCTCTCGGTGAGCTGACCCGTCGGGAGATGATCGAAGCGCTGAACCGTGCTGTAGCGACACTCCCGCTTCGCTATCGTGAAGTTGTCGTTCTGTGCGAGCTTCAGGAACTTAGCTATGCCGAAGCAGCGCGCGTGGTTGGTTGCCCCGAGGGGACAATTCGCTCGCGGCTGCACCGGGCACGCATCCTGTTGGTGGAAAAGCTTCGTGAGAAAACAAAAGAGGATTCCCGCGCATCCGGGATAGAACCCGCGAGGTGCTTGCTATGAACTGTCAGCGCTTTGAATATTTGATAACGGATCTGGCCCGCGAGTGTGTGCTGGAAGAGTCCATACGCTCGCAAGCGCTGGCGCATGCTGAGTCCTGTCCCGGTTGCTCAGCACGCCTGGTGCATGAGCGCGCATTGAGTGCAGCCCTCAAGCTTATGGCCGCGGATCCCGGCGAGGCGCCCGCGCATATCGAGGCGGCCCTGATTTCGGCATATCGGGCACGCACTGAGGCATCACTGCCCGCGGCCTCTTCGCGGCCAGGTCGGCGAGTTTTGTCGATCGGATACTGGGGCATTGCCGCCGCCCTGGTTGTGGCACTTTTGGGAGTTACGACTTTCCGGCTGCTGCGTATCAACCAGCCTGACGAAACCAGGAGCCCGAGATCAGCGCTGCCGATAATATCTCCGGCGCCTCCCCGGCAAACCGCGAGAGACGTGGCGCCCGAGCGCATAGAGCCCAAGGCTGTTCCGGCCCCCGAGGCTGCAAATGCGAACCTCTCAGTGAAGCAAGCCGCTCCCCGCTCCACGATTCCCAAGGAACCGCCGGCGCCGGTCGAGATCGCATCCGATTTTATTCAGCTTGCTTCGAACGCCGAGCTTTCCTCTATGGAAAGCGGGCAGCTGATTCGAGTGCAGTTACCCAGAAACGTGATGGCATCCTACGGGATTCCCGTGAATCAGGAACGCGCGGACGAACCGGTCACGGCCCAGGTTTTGATTGGCCAGGACGGGTGGGCGCGCGCCATCCGCTTCCTGAACAAAACACATGCAAGTATTGTCCAGGCCGGCAACGAGCCCAAGCGCTAGCGCCGGTCCGCCTTCATAAACGTATGTTTTGAAAAGGAGACAGAACATGAAGATTCAGAAGTATTGGCGATTGGCCCTCGGGTTGATGGCGACTCTTGCACTGACCATCTATGCCGGAGCACAGGCAAAGCCCGAAGGACAGCAGATAGCGAAGGCACAGGTGAGGGCTGCCGTGGAAAGCAACATGATGTTGCCGGGCCAGACTGCAACCTTCAAATTCGTTGAATCGGAGATGGGCTTCGAAACCAAGCTGGTCAAAGGAGTGCCCTTTTCGGCGGATACTGTCACAGAATTCACGCAGACTCTGAGCAACGGCCAGCATCTCTATCGGAAAACGACGGCTGCGCTCTATCGGGACTCCGAAGGGCGGACGCGCCGCGAGCAGTCGATCGAGGTCATGATGCCGTATGTTTCCTCGGGTGCCGCACTTCAGACCATCTTCATTAATGATCCGGTGGCAGGAGTGAGCTACACCCTCAATCCTGAGGATCACACCGCCACCAAAACGACGATTTCCATTTCGTCGGACCCGAACTCTCCGGCTGTTATTTCCTACTCTTCTGCGGGGGATGCCGGCGTATTCGTTAAGAGGGTCGAAGGAATTCAAGGTGGCGTCGTTGGCGGCGTTTCCGGGGGAGTCGCCGGTGGCATTGTCGGGGGAACTGCCGGCGGCGTTACTTTTGTCGCACCCCGTGCCGTCTCAGGGAAAATTGATCCCGTCTCCGAAAGCCGAACCGAAGCCCTGCCTGCGCGCATGATCGAGGGAGTCGAGGCGGTCGGCACACGGACCATTGATATCATTCCCACCGGGGCGATCGGCAACGATAGTCCGATTGAGATCGTCTCGGAACGATGGTATTCCGCCGAGCTGGGAATGGTGGTCAAGACTGTGCGTAACGACCCCAGATCGGGCGAGAGTGTTTACCAGCTCAAAAACATCAGAAGAAGCGAGCCTGCTCCAAGCCTGTTTCAGGTTCCTGCCGATTACACAATAAAAGAAGGGGGCGCCATAAGGATTCAGGCCATAAAGAAAGACGGCAACCGCTAAACCTAAACCAGGGGATACCCCTCTTTTACAGTCGATGTGCAGTCACCGGCCATTCTGAGTGGAACATGGGAATGTCCCTTCCCAGCTCCGCGGTTCTTCACGGCGCGACAAGTAGGCAGCTGGCGACAACTGCGATAAACTGCCTGCTGCAGGGACGGGCGATGAACACTCACTTGATCATCGATCAAGCGCGCTTTTTCGAGGGCATTTCCGGCGCAAGCAAGGAGGCGCTGGCTAGGCTCTGCCTGCCCTGGGAGCGGCGGAAAAAGGCGGTGCTCTTCCACGAGGGCGATGCCGGCGAGGCCATGTTTCTGCTGGCGCGCGGACGCATCGGATTGCACAAGTTGACCCCCGACGGGCGCGAAGTGGCCATCAAGGTCATCAAGCCCGGCGAGGTGTTCGCCGAAGTGACCCTCTTTGAGGAGAAAGTCTATCCAGTCACTGCCGTGGCGCTGACCGATGTCCTCGTGTTCAAGCTTCCGCGCCGCGACCTGCTCGGCCTTCTGCGGCAGGAGGATTTCCGCAACGACTTCATCGCCATGTTGCTGCGCAAACAGCGCTATCTGGCGGAGAAGATCCGGCAGTTGACCAGCCAGGACGTCGAGGAGCGCCTGCGCGCCTTCCTGCACGAACAGTACGGCGAAAGGGAACGGATCACGGCCGAGATCAACAAAAAGCAACTGGCGGCGGCGATCGGTGCCGCGCCGGAAACCCTGTCGCGCCTGCTTCAGCAGCTCAAGCGCCGCAAGTGCCTGGTCTGGAAGGAGGGGATTATCAGCACTACCCCTTCCTTCTGGCGCGGCAGGAACGAGGGGCACTAAGGCAGAGGTTAAAGTTGCAGTCCCTTCATGGGAAAATGCCCGGCAATGCACCCGGGCAGGCAAGCCGGAGAAAGAAACCGCCGGGACTCCAAGACGCAAGGGGCTTCGGCTTCTTGTGCGCCTTGGGGTCTGGGCGGTCAGGTTTCACTCTGAGGACGGACGTTCCAGTGGGTCTTAACTGCTGAACGGCTGATCAATGGCGAGAGCTTCCATGCCTCCGAGGAAGCGTGCTCCATCCTGTGTCACGACAAAGCAGTCTTCCGTGCGTATGCCGAACTCCCCGTAGATATAGATTCCCGGCTCATCGCTGAAGGTCATGCCCGGCTCGAGCTTCAACTGGTTCCCCTTCACGAGGTAAGGGTACTCATGACCCTCCATGCCGATGCCGTGACCCACGCGATGGGCGAAATACTTATACCCCGGACCGAATCCCGCATCCTCGACCACCTTGCGTGCCGCGGCATCCACCTGTTCACAGGGCACGCCGGGCCTGGCCGCCTTCAGCGCCGCCATCTGCGCTTTCTTGACAATGTCGAACACCTGCCGGTGGCGGTCGGTCGGCCTGCCGAAAACCACCGTGCGGGTGACGTCGGAGCTGAACCCTTCAATATTGCAGCCGCCGTCAACCATGACGGCGTCCCCTTCCTTGAGGGTGCGCACCACGCGGGAACCATGGGGAAACGCGGTGTTCAGCCCGAATTGCGGCCCGCCGCTTCCGCTCACTCCCATCTGTCGGTGCGCCGCACTGATGGCGCTCGACAGGTCTCCCGTGCTCATGCCTTCTTTCAGGCTCTTGAAGCCCTGCTGGTATGCGAGCTTGGTGATCTTGTTCGCCAGCTCCATGAAAGCGATCTCTTTTTCTGTCTTGATGCCGCGACAGCCTTCGGTGATAACTGCGCCATGGACGAGTTGAAGATTCGGGGCATCCTGTCGAAGTCCAAAGGAATGGAAGCTCCGCACCTGCGGCCCCAGGCCGAGCCGGCCGCTGCCCGCGCCGAGGTCCTTCATCACGCCGGCTATCAGCTTGTATGGGCTTTCGTGCTCCTGCCAGGCGCGAATCTCGTGGTTTGGCGGAATGGTTTCCTTCCACATTTCGAGTTCGAACGCCGGCACAACCCAGACCGGTTTTCCCTTTCTGTTTAAAATCGCTCCGGTGGTGCGCTCACTCACACCGGCGCTGACACTGGTGAAGTACCTCATATCCGGACTGCCGATGAGGAACAGACCGTCGATCTGGTGCTCTGTCATCAGCCGGCGAGCCTTTTCCTGCCGCGCCTCATAGTCCTCAGGCGTGAGCGGTGTCACGCCTGCGGTCATGTTTTGCAGACGTGATTGCTGCTCTTGTGCGGCGTGGGCAAAGAGGCGGCCGGCAAAGCCCGCTGAAGTGACCGAAAGACCGCCAAGCGTTAAGAAACTCCGGCGAGAAACCATGCTGCCTCCTTGCTGTCGGAAATTACCGAAGTGCAGTTACGCTTCACAGCACCAACTCCGGAACAAAATGCTCCCCGTCCGTGCTCGCTGCTATTTCTATCTTGAGAAGCCTGGGAGGACAAGGGAAATCGGGGCGCCCTCGAATTTCGCCCTCGCTCGGGACGGCTGGTCTCCGCCGAAGGCTGTTTACAACTGTCTTTCTCTCAGGCTGTGATGTAGCAAGGCGAACATTAATTTTGGCTTTTCCCGCCAGCGGGCATCATCTGCAATGAGTTGCCGAATTTCTGGAAAAGCGGGAAGAAGCAGGCCAGAAGCTGGAATACGAAATTTGCTTGCGCGACATACGGCACCTATTCACTCGACGCCCTGGGGTCTGCGGACTACAATATGCCGCGGAGGTCGCGTAGAACCTTGAAATTACATCCGATCAAGTTGCTGGTGTCGCTCGCGGGGCTGGCGGCAATCACATTTGCGGCACACGCGATTTCCGTCAACTCTACGACGGTGGGACTTGCCTATCTGCTGCTGGTGCTCGTCCTTGCCAGTACCTGGGGATTCCTCGAGGCTGCTGTGGCCTCGATAGGAGCCACTCTCACTCTTAACTTTTTCTTCTTGCCGCCGCTTGGGACCTTTACCATTGCAGACCCGCAGAATGTAGTGGCCTTGTTCGGCTTTCTAACCACCGCGCTGATCGCAAGCCGCCTATCGACGCAGGCGAAGCGGCGGGCACTGGACGCCATCGAACGGCAGGAGGATATCGAGCGGCTTTATACGTTCAGCCGTGCTATCCTCCTGATCGGAAGCCTCGATTCCTTCCCCGCGCAACTGGTGCGCAAGTTGCAGGATATCTTTCAGTTCAGCGGCGCCGTGCTGTACGAACGCCGCACGGGAGAGTATCATCGCGCCGGTCCGTCTGACCTCGAAGGTTTGAATGATCAGCTTCGAGATGCCGCATTGCTTGGTACGTCCTTTTCGGACGTGCCGCTGCATCGAACTGTTACGGCGATCCGCCTCGGTGCCGAGCCCATAGCAAGCCTCGCGATCCAGGGGGCGCGCATGCCGGATTCCGTGCTGCAAGGGATCGCCAATTTGGTAGCGATCGGTCTGGAACGGGCGCGTGCCCAGGATCTCGCGCATCAGATCGAAGCTGCGCGGCAAAGCGAACAGTTGCGCACTACACTCATCGATGCCATGGCGCACGAGTTCAAGACTCCCCTGACGTCGATCAAGGCTGCGACATCTTCGCTCCTGGACAATCCCGACCAACCGGTGGAAAGCCGCAAGGAGCTCCTCAAAATTGCCGACGAAGAAGCGGGACACCTGGAGAGCCTGATTGACAATACGGTGGAAATGGCCCGGCTGGACACGGCGCACATCAAGGTTCAGCCGGAGTTGTCCAGGATGAGCGATCTCGTTCGCGAGGTGGTTGGCTCCATGCAGACGGCACTCGACAACCGGCCGATCGAGGTTTCCTGCGGCGAGCAGCTTCGCACCAGCGCCCTGGACCGCCGCCTGATCAAGCTTGCCTTGAAGCAACTTTTGGATAATGCCTTGAAGTATTCCTATCCCGGCACACCGCTCACGATCCGTGTCTATGACACCGACGACGCCGTTGCCGTCGAAATCACCAATCGTGGACAGGGGATACCGGCCGATGAACAGGGCCGCATTTTTGAAAGGTTCTACCGAAGCCCCGCCGTGCGGCACAGCATACCGGGCTCCGGCCTCGGTCTGACCATATCGCAAAGCATTGTGCGCGCTCACCAGGGGGATCTGAGTGTGGTGAGCCGTCCCGGCGAAACCACTTTCCGGCTGATCTTGCCGGCGCAATTTAAGGAAAACGAACTTGAGCGCGGGTCGCATTCTCGTCATTGATGACGAACCTCAAATCCGGCGCATCATGCGGACCACGTTGGCGAGCGCCGGATTTGAAGTGGAGGATTCCAGGACAGCCGAGGAGGGTTTCGAAAAAATCCGCGCGTTCCGCCCGGACCTGGTTCTCCTGGACATCAACATGCCCGGCATGAACGGCATGGACGCTTGCCGCATGATCAGGGCTGACTCGAACCTCGCCATAATCATGCTGACCGTGCGGGATTCCGAGGTGGACAAGGTTGCGGCTCTCGATGCCGGTGCGGACGATTTCGTCACCAAACCTTTCAGCACGCCCGAGCTTCTAGCGCGCATCCGCGCCGCGCTCAGGCGCGTGCCGGCCGCGCATGCGTTGCCCGCCAGGATTCGGGTTGGGCAGCTCTTGATCGATTTCAATGCACGGACGGTTTCGACCGGCGCCGAACCTATCCACCTGACCCCAAAAGAGCTGGACCTGATCCGTTACCTTACTCTCCACCCCAATCAGGCACTGCCCCACCGAGAATTGCTGCAGGCGGTGTGGGGGCCCGATTATGGTTCCGAGGTCGACTACCTGCGCGTTTTCGTCAAAAACCTGCGCAAAAAAATCGAGCTGAATCCCGAGAATCCCCAGTTCATCACGACCGAGCCCTGGGTCGGTTACCGCTTCAACGGCCTGCCGGAAAATTTATAAACTCTTCCTGGATTTTCCACGGATTCTTCCTGTCTTTCACACGAGTTCTTCAGGGCTTCCGATATATGCTCTTGCCTTGATGGGAACGGAGTGAATTCAATGTTCGACCTGTTTTACCTCGCCGCAGGCTGCCTGTCCCTGGTCGCATGCTGGGCTTTCACTAAGGCGTGCGACAAGCTCTAGGAGGCGATCCATGGACTACCTCATCGCGGGTTTTGTCTGCATTTGTCTCTTGGCCTACCTGATTTATGCATTGCTCCGTCCGGAGCGATTCTGAGGCAAATGCCATGACCAGCGCTGCCGTTCTGCAGATCGGGATCTTTTTTGGGCTTGTGCTTGCCTGCACGAAACCGATGGGCGCCTATATGGCGTGTGTCTTTCAAGGGAAGCGCACGATCCTGCACCCCCTTTTGCGATGGCTCGAGGTGCTGACCTATCGGATGATCGGTGTGCGTGAAGAGGTCGAGCAGCGCTGGACGCAGTACACCGCTTCGCTCCTGAGTTTCAGCATCTTCGGCTTTTTGATCGTGTATTTCCTGCAACGCGCCCAGCGGTTCCTGCCGTTTAACCCGCAACACTTCAATGCCGGAAACGTGAGCCCGGATCTCGCCTTCAATACGGCAGTGAGCTTCGTCACCAACACAAACTGGCAGGCATACAGCGGAGAGTCCACTCTGAGCTATTTTGTGCAGATGGCGGCCCTGACGGTCCAGAACTTCGGTTCGGCTGCCGCAGGGATAGCCATCGCCATCGCGGTCGTGCGCGGTTTCGCGCGCCAGACCTGCAAGACCATCGGCAACTTCTGGGTGGACGTCACGCGCGCCACCGTGTACGTCCTCGTGCCGCTTTCCATCGTCGGCGCCCTCTTCCTGTGCTCGCAGGGGGTGATTCAGAATCTCAAGCCTTACACCGTTGTGACCACGCTCGAGGGTGCCAAACAGATCATTGCTCAGGGGCCGGTCGCGTCTCAAGAAGTGATCAAGGAGCTGGGCACGAACGGCGGCGGCTTTTTTAACGCCAACTCCGCTCACCCGTTTGAAAATCCCACACCGTTGACGAACATGTTCGAGATGTTCCTCATCTTTCTCATTCCGGCGGGTTTGACCTACACGTTCGGACGCATGGTTCGGGACACGCGCCAGGGTTGGGCGATTTTTGCCGCTTTCTCCATCATGTTCCTGATCGGCGTATTCGTGCTCTATGGGTTCGAGCAGGCCGGCAATCCGATTCTGGCCAGGCTCGGGCTTCAGACGGCCGCCACGGCAGGACAGCCGGGGGGGAACATGGAAGGAAAGGAAGTACGCTTTGGCATTGCCGGCTCGGCCACATTTGCGACCGTCACCACCGACGCGAGCTGCGGGGCAGTAAACACGATGCACGACAGCCTGACGCCCATCGCCGGGCTCGTGCCACTGTTCAACATTATGACGGGAGAGGTCATTTTCGGGGGTGTCGGAGCCGGGATGTATGGCATTTTGCTCTATTGCATTCTAGCCGTATTCATTGCCGGTCTCATGGTGGGGCGGACGCCCGAATACCTGGGGAAGAAAATCGAGCAGAAGGAAGTCAAGATGGCAATGCTCGCGGTGATCGCAACCGCTTTCAGCATCCTGGTTTTTAGCGCCCTCAGCTCCATGATGCCGTTCGCCAAAAACGGATACTGGAACCCTCCGGGCCCTGCGATTGCCAACATCGCCAACGGGGGTCCGCACGGGCTCAGCGAAATCCTGTACGCATACGTGAGTGGCACGGGCAACAACGGAAGCGCCTTTGCCGGTCTGAACGCCAATACGCCCTGGTACAACCTGACCATCGGATTTGCCATGCTCATCGGCCGCTTTCTGTTCCTGATCCCGCTGCTCGCGGCTGCCGGCAGTCTCGCGGCAAAAAAGAAGGTGGCGTTCACAAGCGGCACGTTCCCGACGCATGGGCCCCTTTTTGTCGGACTCCTGGTGGGCACAGTATTGATCGTCGGTGCACTCACCTTCTTTCCTGCGCTGTCACTAGGGCCAATCGTGGAGCACTACCTCATGCACAGCGGCAAGCTCTTTTCCATTTCCCTGGCGATGCTTCCGCTCTGAGGAGATTGTCATGTCTACGCTGACGACGCTACCCAGACCGGCCAGGCAGCTTCCGCAGGATGATTTCAAGTCCCTCCTGCCCAGGAAGCTGGTGCGCGCCCGCCCTTTGTTTGACCCCGAGATCATTCGCAGAGCGACCCTGGCTTCTTTTGCGAAGCTGAATCCGATCGCGCTCATGAAAAATCCGGTGATGTTCGTGGTCGAAACAGGCGCGGCGCTCACGACGGTTTTCGTCGTGCGTGATGTGGCTACCGGGGCGGCAGGAATCGGGTTCTCCGTGCAGATCGCACTTTGGCTCTGGTTCACCGTGCTGTTTGCCAACTTTGCCGAGGCAATGGCCGAGGCGCGCGGAAAGGCTCAGGCGGACAGCTTGCGAAAGACCAAGACGGACGCAGTCGCCAAACGGGTGCTTTCCAACGAGAGGGTCGAACAGGTCGCAGCCTCCGCGTTGCGTTCCGGCGATGTTGTGATCTGTGCAGCAGGCGAACTGATTCCCGGTGACGGGGAAGTGATTGACGGCATTGCGACTGTCGATGAATCGGTGATTACGGGAGAGAGCGCGCCTGTAATCCGTGAATCCGGCGGCGACCGCAGTGCGGTCACGGGAGGCACGAAGGTACTTTCAGACCAAATCAGGATTCGGATCACTTCGAACCCCGGCGAGACTTTCCTCGACCGCATGATCGCCCTGGTCGAGGGCGCGGAACGCCAGAAAACGCCGAATGAGATCGCACTCAACATCCTGATTGCCGGCCTGACGTTGATTTTTCTGCTCGCAGTCGTCACGCTCGGGCCGTATTCCATGTTCAGCGTCGCGCAGGCGGGGTCAGGGACGGTTCCGGGCGTGGCGGTCCTTGTTTCCTTGCTGGTCTGCCTCATCCCGACCACGATCGGCGGCCTGTTGTCGGCCATCGGGATCGCCGGCATGGATCGCGTCATGCAGCACAACGTCCTGGCAATGAGCGGCAAGGCGGTGGAGGCGGCCGGAGATGTGAACTCGCTGCTGCTCGACAAGACCGGCACCATCACGCTCGGCAGCCGACAAGCCGTCGAATTTCAGGCGGTCCAGGGTGTTACCGAGAAGGAACTGGCTGATGCGGCACAGTTGTCCAGCCTCGCGGATGAAACACCTGAGGGGCGCTCGATCGTGGTGCTGGCGAAGGAGAAATACGGCCTGAGGGGCCGGCACATTCCCGAGCACGATGCGAACTTCATCCCGTTCTCGGCGTATAGCCGGATGAGCGGGGTGGACTTCGCGGATCGCCATCTTCGCAAGGGTGCTACCGACGCGATCTGCAAATTCGTATCCGAGCGTGGCGGGGCCATCCCCGCGAATTTCCAGGAAATGAGCGACCGCATCGCCCGCAATGGCGGGACACCGCTCGCAGTCGCAGACGGCAAGCAGCTGCTCGGCATCATTCACCTCAAAGACGTCGTGAAGGGCGGGATGAAGGAGCGCATAGCCCGGCTGCGCCGGATGGGCATTCGCAGCGTGATGATCACCGGTGACAACCCCCTGACTGCGGCCGCGATTGCCGCGGAAGCAGGCGTGGATGATTTCCTGGCCCAGGCGACTCCGAAAGATAAGCTGGAGTATATCAAAAAGGAACAGGCTGCAGGACGCCTGGTCGCCATGACCGGAGACGGAACGAACGACGCCCCGGCACTCGCGCAAGCTGATGTCGGCGTAGCCATGAATACCGGCACGATGGCCGCCAAAGAGGCGGGCAACATGGTGGATCTCGACAGCAATCCCACCAAGCTGATCGAAATCGTCGCCATCGGGAAGCAGCTCCTGATCACCCGCGGCGCCCTGACGACTTTCTCCATCGCAAACGATGTCGCGAAGTACTTTGCGATCATCCCTGCGATGTTCATGGCGACCTACCCGGCATTGGGCAAGCTGAACATCATGGGATTGCACACGCCTCAGAGCGCCGTCCTCTCGGCCGTGATTTTCAACGCGCTGATCATTATCGCACTGGTTCCACTCGCACTGCGCGGCGTGAGGTACCGGCCGGTTGACGCGGCCAGCCTGCTGCGCTGGAATCTTCTGATATATGGCATCGGCGGCATCATCGCTCCGTTTCCAGGCATCTGGGTCATCGACCGCCTGCTGGCAGTGTTGCATCTCGCGTAGGAGGAATCGCAATGTGGAAAGAATTGTTGCCGGGACTCCGAATCAAGTTGCTGATGACGGTGTTGCTGGGCGTCGTGTATCCATTGTCAATAACCGGAATCTGCCACCTGGCATTTCCCCATCGGGCCAACGGCAGCCTCATCAGCGCCGGTGGCAAAATGATCGGCTCGGAACTGATCGGTCAGAGTTTTACCAGGCCGGAATATTTCCACCCCCGGCCCTCCGCCGCTGGCGACAGCGGCTATGACGCGACCGCCTCCGGCGGATCGAATTATGGGCCCACGAATCAGAAACTCATGGAACGGGTCGAAGCTTCGGTTTCGGCTTTTCGAAAAGAGAACCCCGAGTACCGCGGACCCATACCTGCCGACCTGGCGACTGCTTCGGCCAGCGGCCTCGATCCGCACATCAGTCCTGATTCCGCGCGGGCACAGGCGTCCCGTGTTGCGCGCGCCCGCGGTGTGTCTGTCGATCAGGTGGAGCGCTTGATCGTCCAGTTCACGGAGGCTCCGGATTTCCATTTGCTTGGTGAGCCGCGGGTTAACGTGCTCAAGCTGAATCTGGCCCTGAATCAACAAGTCCCGGGGCGCTAGGTGCCCCTGGCTGGAATGAGTCGTATTCCTGAGAGGATATTTTCATGTTTCTACACACGCGGAACCTTCGCCTTCAGTTTATCATCTGTTTCCTCGCCTCGTTATTTTGGCACTCACCCTGCTTTGGACAAGGAGACAGCTCAAGGGATCAGCAGGCGGGCGCCGCTGATCAACAGATTCCACCTGCGATTGCCAGACAGATCGAGGCCTTGGAGCGGCGCATTGAACAGCTCGAAGCGGAATTAGCGAAGAGAAAGGCGCAAGACAGAAACTCGTCAGGGAATTCCGCGCCGGAGACGGATGCTACGACGCAAGCTGCTTCACTCCCAACTCCGGCACCAGGGGTCAAACAGGATTCTGCCTCATCCATGCAAGCACAAAGTGAAACCACGCCTGCACGCTCCGCATCCGGTCAGGCCGAGAAAAAGAAGGCAGCGGAGCCGTTCGCCTTTGCGGATTTTACCTGGTTGAACGGCAACCCTCGCACCAAGGACGTGCCGATGGACACGAAATTCTTCACTCCGGAAATTCGGTTTGACGCGGCCTACATCTACGACTTCAACCACCCTGCAGACGACACGATCGGCGGATCGGCCGAAGTGTTTCGAGCCCAGGAATTCCAACTCACACAGCTTGGCGTCGGCGGCGACTTTCATTTCGACAACGTCCGCGGCAGGTTGATGACGCAGTTTGGCATGTATTCACAGACGCAACCTCGAAATGATGCCAGCCCCGCGCGGGGCCAATGGGGCCTCGACGGCGCCTACCGCTATCTTGCCGAGGCCTACGGCGGATATCACTTCGACAAGATGCATGGAATCAACGTGGACGCCGGAATTTTCCTGTCCTACATCGGCCTCTTCAGTTGGTATAACTTCGATAATTGGGCATATCAGCCGTCCTATGTTTCTTCCAACACGCCTTTCTTCTTCAATGGGATGCGGTTCCAGTTTTTTCCAACTGAGAAGTTTAAGATTGAGGCGTGGTTGATCAATGGTTGGCAGTCCTATGGACGGTTCAACGACCGGCCGGGACTGGGATTCCAAATTGCATATCGGCCCACTGGTTCCATTTCGTTCGTCGCCAATGGGTACGGAATCGGAACCGACACTCTGGGAGTGTCAGGACGTGTGCGCTATCACTCAGATAACAGCCTGGAGATCAAGTACTACGACAGTCCAGAGAAACTTCTCGACAAAATGGCGTTCTCGCTTACCGGCGATATCGGTTGCGAGCATGGCGGTAGCGTGAGCTGTTCTGGCAATACGGCGGCTGGACCCAAGCAGAGTTTTTTGGGCTTCATGATCTACGACCGCGTCTGGTTCCACGAGGATCGGTTCGGTCTGACGCTTGGGGGTGGAAAGATCAACAACCCGGGACGCTATCTGGTATTGCTGCCGCCCATCAATGGCGCGACGGCGTCCTCTGGGACGCCCTACTTTAGGCAAAATCCAGGGGACCCGTTCAAGGCCTGGGATGCTTCAGCCACCTTCGATTACATGCCCCGCCAGTACATTACTTTTCGCTGTGAGTTCGACCATCGAGCAGCCAATGTGCCGTATTTCTCCGGAGCAGGCGGCATTACCCCTCCGGGCGGCAATACCAGCGGCCCCGGCTCCTTGGTGCCTGGTTGGACGCCGGACCTCCGCAAGATCGAGAACCGGTTCAATCTGGCCATTCTCGTGAAATTCTAGCGCAGTTGCAGAGAAGGGCCTCGGTGTGTGCGAGAAGGGGCAGGATCAGACCTGCGTCCTTATGTTTTTTTCAGCCTCTGCCAGTTGGATGGCAAGGAGGATCGCGGCGTCGGAAAGTACGCGGCGTGTTTCTGCGTCCGCGGGCCTGCCGTCTCCCCAGAGGTCCAACCAGCCGAATTGGTGGCTTCCAACGACGAGAGCCAGCCGCGCCCCTTCCTTTGGAAACGGAAGGTCTCGGGGTGAGAGGTCACTCTCCCCCGTCTTCCGAGGAAGCAGCCATAGAGGCGAGAGGACCTTCACAGGCACGCGCGAGATTGCTTCCCCTTGCTGAAAAGCGGCCAGCACGGAGTTGCGCTCGTCGCGGATGGCTGCGGCTGCGAGAGGACAAGCGATACGGGCGGCGTCGAGGATCTGGCCGAGCCGCGACTGGAGCTGATCAGAACTTTCCAGCCCCGTGATGGCGGCGTGGAGCAGATCGAGCTGCCGCCGGGCGGAGCTTATCTGGGCCACCCTCTCTTCACGTTGCGAGCCCAGCGTCGCGGCGACAAGGCCGCACAGGGTGAGTCCAAAGAATGCGATGATATCGTGCTTGTCCGCAATCGTAAGCTGCAGATACGGCTGCGTCAGGAAAAAATCGAGGCTCGCGGCAGAGCACAAAGCCGTCGCCACCGCGGCCCGGAGCCCGCCGTATTCGGCAATCAGGATCGTCAGGACTATGAAAATGAAACTGAAATTAGAAGCCGAGGTGAAGCCCCGCAGGGGCACGAGTGCCATTCCCAGCAGAATTGCTGCGAGCGGCCCGGCGCCCAGAAAGAACATGGTCTCGGTTTTCTGCTGCATATTGCCGCCTGCTATTGCGAAAGCCGGCCTGCGTTCGCGCGCATGAGGCCCGAAACGCCGCCGGACTATGAGTTTTTTGGTACACGTCGACTCGCGCGTCGTCCACCTGAATCAGATTTGCGTCCGGTACGACATGACTCATGTGGGTGCCGATTTCCAAACCGGCGTGCCAGCGAGCGCTGAAATCAACGGACATAGCATAACATGCATTCGAGGTGAAGAACGAGCCTGTGCACTATAAGAACTGGGCCCCGAATACGCCAGGTGCCACTCCACACACTGTGTCGAATTGCGAGTTTCTAAAAGGAAAAGGGATATACTTGCCTCATGGGGTGAGCAGTTGCGTGCTGGAGAATGCCTATGGGCGAAAAGGGTCGTAAGACGCCCGATGAACTTCTGCGCGAGGTCCAGGACGAGGAAGAGTCTTCCGCAAGAGGGCACCTCAAGGTTTTTCTCGGATATGCCTCCGGGGTCGGGAAGTCATTTCGCATGCTGGACGAAGCTCGGCGTCGTCACGAGCGGGGACAGGATGTCGTCGTCGGTGCGGTCCAGCCACGAGTTCCTTCCGAGGTCGTGACGCTGATGAAAAAGCTCGAGGTGATACCTCTCAGGACCTTCGGTGATGGGGCCTCGATTGATGTCGACGCCATCATTCGCCGGCACCCTGCCGTCTGTTTCATTGACGGTCTGGCCTACGACAATCCCCCGGGCCTACGAAACCCGACACGCTGGCAGGATGTCCAGGACCTTACCAGGGCCGGAATCAAAGTGATCGGATCCATCAACATCCAATACATCGACGAGTTGCGGGAGCAGGTGGAGGCAATCACCGGCAAACATGTGAACCAGACGGTGCCGATCTCATTCATTAAGAGCGCCGAGGAAATCGAGATTGTCGATGCGCCGCCCGAACAGCCGCTCGAGCGCTCACCTGAGGAACAAGGCGACGCTGAAATCCGGGCGCAAAAGCTCTTGAAGCTCCGGGAAATGGCATTGGTACTTGCGGCAGACGTCGTCGATTATCAGTTGACTGAGTACCTGAAGCGCCATGGCATCAGACAGCAGTTCGCCACGCAGGAACGTATCCTTGTGTGCATGACACCACGTGCGAACATACGCGAGATGCTCGAAACCGCCGGCATCATCGCAGCCAGATTCCACGCTGAGACCGTCGTCGCATATGTGAAGCAGCCCAATCTCTTGCCTGCGGATCACGAGGCGCTCGAAGTGAAGCTGGCCATCGCCCGGGCGGCAGGCGCCGCGATCCAGATTCTGGAGGGAGAGGATCAGGTCGAAACGCTTCTCGAATTTGCCAGGCTGCGAGGCATCACGCAACTCTTCATCGGACATACCCAGCAATCGGGCCTTCGGGCGCGCATGTGGGGCGATCCGGTCGACAAACTCATCCGTCGTTCGCAGGGCATGGACGTGCGGATTTTCCCGCAATAGCAAATGGCCGAAACCGAACGTGGAAAACTGAAAGTATTCATAGGATACGCAGCCGGGGTCGGCAAGACCTACAAGATGCTCGAGGAAGCGCAGGCGCTGAAATCCCAGCATCTTGATGTGGTCATCGGTTACTTTGAACCCCATGGGCGCAAAGACACCATTGCCAAAACGGAGGGGCTGGAGATCGTTCCCCGGCAGGCCATCTCGTATCGCGGCTCCGTCTTCGAGGAGATGGACACCGATGCGATTCTGGCCAGGCGTCCTCAAATCTGTGCGGTCGATGAATATGCCCACACTAATGTGCCGGGATCGGAACGAGTGAAGCGTTGGGAGGACATCGAGGTATTGCTCAGCGCTGGAATTCACGTCCTGACGACGATGAACATCCAGCACCTCGAGAGTCTGAATGACCAGATCCGGCAGATCACCGGCATACGCGTGCGTGAAACCATCCCCGACTGGGTTGTAAATCGGGCCGACGAGATAGTGATTGTCGATCTCACGCCGCGAGCCTTGCTGCACCGCCTTGAGCGCGGCGTCATCTACGACCGCGAAAAGGCTGAACGCGCCCGGGAGAACTTTTTCCGGGAATCGAATCTTGTGGCCCTGCGCGAGCTGGCCCTGCGTGAGACCGCCCACGAGTTGGAACACCGTGTCGTGGCGGATGGCGGCATGGGTAGCGGGGAAGGTCAGGAGGGCCAACAAAAGCGTCACAAAGTCGTTCTTCTGGCGACGGCGGACCCGCAGACCGCCATGCTGATACGCCGTGCCAAACGCATGAGCGATTTCCTTGCGGCGGAGTGTTTTGCGGTAGCCATTCAGCCGTCAGGCGATTTGAGCAGCCTGCCGGATTCCGATCGCGACCGGATCGAGCGACACCTGAACTTTGCGCGCAACCTGCGCATTGAGACCCGAATCCTCGAGGGCAAAGACGTGGCGCCGGCCCTGGTCGATTTCGCGCGTCGCAATCAGATTACGCAGATCTTTCTCGCCCGCCCCTCGGAGCGCGTGCGGGTGCCCTGGTTGTCCCACCATCTGGTGCAAAGGATCGTCAGCCTCGCCCGGGACATGCAGATCGTGATCGTCTCGGAACGCGATCCGACACCGGTCTAGCCGACTTTTTGTCGGCCCATGGGGCCGGCGCAACTTCGTCGCGACGCAAACAGGAATTTTGGCGGGTTTCGTTAAATGATCGGCCGCGGGCCAGTCCGAAAAGTGGAGCCGCCTCGGCCGAGCAAAAGTGGATGGCGCACATCGATATCTGCGGCCCACCTTCGAATGAGGTGCAGAGCAAGCTGATGACACGGCTTTCCGTCTCCGCCTATTCCCTTTTTTTCCACCTGAAACGGAGCTATTCTTCTCGCGCCGATGAAAAACAATCCCTGCCATTCGTTAGCATTGCCGGCGCGATGGCGGTTTCTGTGTCCATAGAGGAAATACCGTAACCGAAGGCAGAACCATGGAAGATTATCAAAGTTCGTTTAACGCCATGAATCATGAGCAACGCATTGAGTTCGCTAAGAAGATATTTCCGCTTATTGGAAAGTACTGTAATGAAAACAGGCAGTATTACATCGATATATGGCCAATCGCTGAAGATTCGGGATTCAATGTAGTGGCATCGGATTATTACTCTCCCATACCATTCAAGAAGGATCTTGATACGGCTGTTCCAGGGGAATATGTGGTAGATCCCGGGCTGCTGGATTTCGATATTGAAGAACAAAAGGAGTATTTCTCAAAGTTGACGATCTACCAGAGAGAATTATTGGATGTTCCATTCAAACTCGAGAAGAGTGCCGAGTTTTTCTGGGTAAACGGGATGTTTCCCGTTTCTGATTCCTATTTGTATTACTCAATAATTCGAAAAGAGAGGCCTCTGCGGATCATCGAGGTCGGCTCAGGACAGTCGACGTTGATCGCCCTCAGGGCGCTGGGCAAGAACGGGACCGGCAGGATTTCCTGTATCGAGCCGAATCCCGATCAGAATTTCAACAATCATTTGAGAAAAATCTCGGCCGCGAATTACGCACTTATCATCGATGAGCTGCAGAATGTCCCGCTATCGTATTTCCAGGAACTGAATGAAAACGATATTTTGTTCATTGACAGCTCGCATGTGGTCAAGTCCCAATCGGATCTGATTTACCTTTTTTTCGACATAATTCCCGCGCTGAAACGCGGAGTCGTAATTCACTTTCATGACATTTTTCTTCCCTACGATTATCCGACGAGTTTCTTCCGTTATTACAAGAGGTTTTTTAATGAAGAATATTTTCTTGCGGCTTTTTTGATCAACAACAGCATGTTTCATACATTATTTTCCAATTACTATTTCCTGTGGAAGGAAACTGAGTTTTATCTGGCGGAAATGAGTGCCTTGCTTGAGTCCATAGAGAAATCCGCAGTGGAAACCGGTGAAAAGTTCTCTGCCAGAGCTCTGTCTTCCTCGGAGGAAATGCCGCTTTGTTCTTATGTGATGGGAGGGAGCTACTGGATGAAAAGAGAGTTGGTTCCTGCATCATAGTCCTCTTCCCAGTCAGGCTGAAAACCTGCCGGCTTTGGGAACGTGTCTGCCTTTAGCCCGGAGTATTCATGAATGTGCGACCCAAATGCAGCTTTGGACGCGGAAAAACGCGGATCGACGCCGACGGTTCGGTCTTGGTCCGCGTCGAATTCTGTCGTTTTTCACGGGCGTGCGGTTCTCCTTCATGACGAATTCAGGTTAGACGGTGCGACTCCTGCGAAATGCAGGGCAAATCCGTCTGAGCAGCAATTGAGATTGCCAACTTCTGAAACGAGAGGATATAATCTCTTTCACGTCAAGTATTTTCCCGTCAGTTCTTGCCGAAACTGATTGCGCGCCGAGCCCGGCGGGCCGCCTGGAGGCCTGAGGGCAAGGAGAAATCATGTGCACGCGGAGAGGGCCGGGCAAGAGCCGACAAGCGGTTCCTCCCGCCGCTTCAACGGGAGGGTTGATGGCTTTGAACCATTGAACCACCCAAGATTCGAGGGCATTGCTCTGGATCGATTTTCGATGGCGCAGGATGAGAACATAGTGACGGGTCCCCTTACCTGTAGAGGCGTGGATTTGGCTTCTCACCTTTTGAAGGCATAGGCATGGAGGAAGTGATGTCGAGAGCTGGAAACGACGTGAATGGGTATGTGGAGGACGTATTATCGCTCTGTTTGGTGGCATTTGGCCTCGGAGTCAAACTCACGCCAGTGGAGACAGACGCAGTCGCAGCCTTGAAAGACCGCTACCGGCCCCATTTTTTGAAGATCTTTGCCGCCGATCCCGATTTGCTCGAGGATTGCCAGAAACGCAAATACCTGATGTCCCACGCGCGTAAGGTCGGGGTAGCGGCACGGACTATCGTGGAGGCTGAGGGGCTGGAGTCCATTGATGCCGATGTGGCTCTGGCGGCGGCACAGGAAGTAGAGGGAGAGGCGCTCGAACGCATCAGGAGACTGGTCTCGACGCCGGACTTTGCTGCCAGGGCCCAATTCTGTCCGACTGAGAAATCGAAGATCGCACGGTCCGGGCGCGCGGGGTAGGCGTGGAAAGAAGCCGGGAGCCGACTCAAAGCGATCTGCGGCCGCCGAACCTGATCACGTCTCGTTGGACCTGGGCTTGCATAGGCATTGCCTCCGCGAAAGCCCTCGTGGGAATAGCCGGATTTGCCTGGGGCTATACCAGAGGGATATCCTCATCCACGAGTCCGTTTCCGCCGGGTGTTTTCTTTGCCCTTGTGCTTGCGTATGCAACGGCGGCCGGCCTGCTGATTTTCGCGGGGAGGCGCGACTCCAGGGCGGTCAACCTCGGTGTGGTGTTTCTTGCCACCGCGGCCACATTTGCCGACTTCCTGATCCACCGGCTTTTCACCCTCGCACCCGCAATTCCGGATGTGGCCATTGCTTCGGTCCTCGCACTGCAGCCTTCCGCCTTCATCGCCTATTTTCTTTGGCTGTTTGTGCGGGATTTTCCACGAGGGGAAATGCCGGTTCCGGCACGAGGCATTTTCCGGGTTGCGCTGAGATTGTCATTGGTTGCCGGCACGGTCCTGTTTCTGGCCAGCTTCTTGTGGGAGACCGGATTATTCACCGGCAGCTCAACCCGGTTTGCGTTCCTGGCGTCGCTCCTGGACCGTAGGTCCGAAAACAACTATTATTGGCTGGTTCTGTTCGCGCTGATACTGCCGGCGCTGCTTTTTGCCGTTTGGAAAGCCCGGCGAGGTCGCGTCGAGGAGCGCCGCAGGGTGGGGCTTTTCATCGCCGGCATCATCATCGGTTCCGCCCCCCTTCTGAGCATCACTCTGCTGGAAGTGTTGATCCCGGCTTTCAGGGAGCGCATGTACGTTCGCTCCACCATGCTCCTCAGCGGCATTCTGGTTTTCCCCTTTCTCCTGTCCATTCCGTTTACGACCACTTATTCCGTCCTGGTCCATCATGTTCTTGATATCAGAGTCATCGTCCGCAAGGCCATCCAATATGCGCTGGCGCGGTATACGATACTGGCTGTTGCCGGGCTCCCGATTATGGTGTTATTGGCGTATCTATACGGGCACCGGGACGAGACCATCACCAAGCTGCTGTCCGGCTGGCGGCCGCTCGAGCTTGTTGCCGGAACCGGGCTGGGGTTGATTGCCTACCGGTTTCGGCGAGTAGTCTTCGATGCGATTGACCGCCGATTCTTTCGTGAGCATTATGAGGCGCACCATATTCTCGCCGCGCTCGTCGACAGTTGCCGTGAGGCCAGGAGTTCCCAGGATCTGGCATCTCGACTCAGTGCTGAAATTGATTGCGCGCTTCACGTCGAGACTCTGGCGATTCTCCTTCTGGATGAGTCGAATCGCCAGTTCAAGCCTTCCTCTGGGAGAGTGCGACCGCTGAGTTTGACCACGCGCCTGCCGGGGCTGATCGAGACCGGGGCCCAGCCGCTGGATGTTGACCTGGAGGACGTGAATTCTCCGCTGCGGCGCCTCCCGTTGGAAGACCAGCAATGGCTGGCGGACGGCGCGTTCCGCCTGATTGTTCCTATCATCTCCTCCAACGGGACGGCAGTTGGCCTCCTCGCACTCGGTGAAAAGAAGAGCGAACTGCCCTTTTCCAGGGAGGACCGGCTTCTGTTGCGTGCGATCGGCGCTTCGGCCGCCCTGGTGCTGGAAAACCGGCTGGCGCGCACTTCCTCACAAGGTACGGCGATTTCGCCTCCTCCGGGACTGCGGACGTCAATGGCAGGCGAATCCGGATCTGCCGCGGAAGAGTGCGCAGCCAAATGTCGAATCTGCTTCAGCATCCAGCCGCTGCAGGGGGAGCGCTGCAGCTTGTGCGGCGGGCAGTTGGAGCCGATCTCGCTTCCGTATCTCCTGTTGGGCAAGTTCCGTCTCGAAAAGGAAGTGGGCGCCGGCGGCATGGGAGTTGTATATCGCGCGCTGGATCTTGCTCTTCAGCGCGCGGTCGCACTCAAGACCCTCCCGACCGTGTCGCCGGACCGATCCGTCAGCCTGCGCCGCGAAGCGCGGGCGATGGCGGCAGTCATGCATCCCAACCTGGCCCTGATCTTCGGGGCTGAAACCTGGCGGGGCATTCCGATACTGATCTTCGAATTCCTCGAGGGCGGCACGCTTGCCGACCGCCTGATGCGGGAGCGCATCGAGCTGGCTGAGGTCATCCGTCTCGGAATCACATTGGCCGGTGTGTTGGACAAGATCCATTCCAATGGGATTCTCCACCGCGACATCAAGCCCAGCAACATCGGGTACACGATCGACTACACTCCGAAACTGCTGGATTTCGGCCTCGCCCGGATTATGGGTGACGCGCCTGGGGAGCAGCGCCTCAGGCGGGCCGGCATCAAAGCATCCTCATCTTCCACCACAGTCACGGTTCCCATGCCGGGCCGGGATTCTCTGATTTCACGGGATGGCATCGCCGGGACGCTCAGATACCTCTCGCCGGAGGCGGTAAACCACAAACCGCCTCATGTCTCCTTCGATATCTGGAGCCTTTCAATCGTACTTTTCGAAGCCATCGCGGGAAGACACCCTTTGGCGGGCACCACGGCCTCGGAAGCTCTGCGGATGATCTCGCTCGCAAAGATCCCCGACATTCGCGAGTTCCTTCCCGCTTGTCAGGAGAGTCTGGCGCTATTTTTCCGTGCGGCACTCGCCAGAGATCCGGCGCGTCGCCCCGCGCACGCCGTGGATCTCCGGGCCAAACTTACAGAGTTGCTGCGCGGATGAGCGGAATAATCCCGTGAACGCCAAGACTCCAGGAAAAACTGCTTTATAATAAGTTCAATTTGCCTTTCACAACATCACATGCCGCAGCGGAGGCGCGCATGCCCGAGATCGGCCAGACCATTTCGCATTACCGGATCGTTGAGAAGGTGGGCGGTGGAGGGATGGGTGTGGTTTACAAGGCAGAGGACACAAAGCTCCGCCGATTCGTCGCCCTGAAATTCCTCGCGGAAGCAGTGTCCAAGGATCCACACACCATGGAAAGGTTCCGGCGTGAAGCCATCGCGGCTTCGGCGCTGAATCATCCCAACATCTGCACGATCCATGAAATCGATGAGTACAAGGGCCAGGACTTCATCGCCATGGAGTTGCTGGAAGGGAAGACGCTGAAGCAGCGCATCCTCGGCAAGCCGCTTCAGACAGATGAGATTCTCAATCTGGCGATTCAAATTGCCGATGGTTTGGATGCGGCCCACGCCCAGGGGATCGTGCACCGGGATATCAAGCCCGCGAATATCTTTGTCACCAAACGGGGCCATGCCAAGATCCTCGACTTTGGCCTGGCCAAGCTCGCGGCGGAATGGCGTGAAGCGGCGGAGGCGCCTTCGCAGATGGCGACTATGGAGGCAACCGAGGAACAATTCACCAGCCCCGGCACTGCCGTCGGCACGGTCGCCTACATGTCGCCCGAGCAAGCGCTGGCTGAGGAGCTGGATGCCCGGACCGATTTGTTTTCTTTCGGTGTGGTGCTTTACGAAATGGCAACGGGCGTGCTGCCGTTCCGCGGGACATCTTCGGCGGCGACTTTCGATGCCATCCTTCACAAAGCTCCCACAGCACCGGTCCGCATTAATCCGGACCTGCCCGACGAGCTGGAACGCATCATCAATAAAGCGCTGGAGAAGGACCGCAAGCTACGTTACCAGACCGTGGCAGACATGCGGGCCGATTTTGAGCGCCTGAAGCGGGATTCGGATTCCAGGCGCTCGGCTGCAATCGGCGCGCCTGTTCCCGGCACAGGAGCGTCGGCCGCCCCGGCAAGCGGGGATGCGGCTCCTGTCGGGGGCATACCTGCGGGCGGGACAGCCGTTTCAGCAATGGCCCCAGGCAGAGCGAGACGGTGGAATTGGTACATCCCTGCGGCCGCTGCAGTTATGATTCTGGCCATCGCGGGCCTCTGGTATTTCCGGCGCGCCCCCGCGCTCACCGAGCAGGACACCATCCTCCTGGCCGATTTCATGAACACCACGGGAGACTCAGTTTTCGATGGGACGCTCAAAGAGGCACTGGCGGCCAATTTGCTGGAGTCCCCGTTCCTGAATATCTACCCCGATGACAGGGTGCGGGAAACGCTGCGACTCATGGACCGGCCCGCGGACACGCGCATCAGCAACGAAATCGGGCGGGAGATCTGCCTGCGTCAGGGCTTGAAGGCAATGATCAGCGGCTCGATCGCGGCCTTGGGAAGCACGTACGCCATTCAATTAAAGGCTGTCGAACCCCAATCGGGAAGTGTCCTGGTCATGGAGCAGATCGAGGCTGCAAGCAAAGAAGCGGTTTTGCCCCAACTCCGCAGAGCTGCAGCGAATCTGCGGAGGAAGCTCGGCGAGCCGCTGAGCACGATGAAAAGATTCAATGCTCCGCTGGAACAGGCGACGACGTCATCGCTGGAAGCCCTGAGAGCCCTCGTAATGGGAAACGAAATCCGTGATAAGGGAAAGTATGCGGATGCCATCGTTTTCTACAAGCGCGCTACGGAGCTGGATGCCAACTTCGCCACTGCGTACGCGACCCTAGCCACCACGTACGGCAACATGTTCCAGAGCAACCTGAGCCGGCAGGCAATCCAGAGGGCGTTCGAGCTGCGGGAGCGTGTAAGCGAAAGAGAGAGACTGCGGATCGAATGCTATTATCACTTCATTTTCAACGGAGATCTTCATCGGGCCATAGAGGCAGCGAAGCTCTGGAAGCAGACTTACCCGAAGGACGCGGTAGCTCATAATACTCTTGCCGTCCGCTACTTCCGGTTGGGCCAGATTGAAATGGCTCTGGCAGAAGCCGGCGAAGCTCATCGCCTCCAGCCATCCCTTGTGCTCGCAGGCAATCTGGCCAGATACTTTCTGCGGCTCAATCGGTTCCAGGAAGCCGAGGAGATATGCAACCGGATCTTTTCCCAGGAAATGGGCGGCGAAACTCGGCCGCATGAGGTGAAATATCAAATCGCCGCCATTCGCGGGGATCCCGGGGGAATGTCTCAGGAGATCCAATGGCTTTCAGGAAGGAATGATGAGTACCTCGGATATGTTTGGGAGGGAGATGCGGCCGCCTTCTCCGGTCAGTTGAAAAAGGCCCGGTCCCTGCTTTTGCAGGCAGCCGATCTGGCAGAGCGGCGCGGCGCTCGAGACAACGCAGGGTCCTATGCTGCTGAGATAGCTATGGTAGAGGCCGCCTTCGGCCATTGCGGGGGAGTGACGGAGGAGACCGTAAGAGCGCTGGCTCTATCCAAGGAGGGCGCCCGGGCGAATTCCCTCTATGCTCTGTCCCTTTGCGGCAAGGTGGACGATGCCAAGTCGCTGGCCGACGAATGGAAAAAACAGATCCGACCGCTCGACACAGTGGAAAATGAGATCAACTATCCTATTGCCCAGGCTTTGATGGAACTGCAGCGCCGCAACTACGGGACCGTCATCCGGGTTCTGCAGCCTGTGCTGCGATATGAGCGCGCCGCCGGATTCCAGGCGATGTTTTTGCGCGGTCAGGCCTACCTGGCCTTGGGTGACGGCAAAGCAGCCTCAGTCGAATTCCGCAAGATTCTGGATAACCGAGGCCTCGACCCGGTCTCGTTTCGATACCCCCTGGCACACCTCTACCTTGCGCGCTCAGCCAGGCTAGCGGGTGACATAATGGGAAGTCGGCAATCATACCAGGATTTCCTCAAACTCTGGATGGACGCAGATCCCGACATCCCGATCCTGAAGGAAGCCAAAGCCGAATACGCCAGGCTGCAATGATTGGAATTGCCTGATGAGGCAGTCATGAACGGTCCATCCTCTTCCCTCTCCTTAACTCACACGAATTGAATCCCGGAGGGCGGCCCGGACCAGATTCCTGATCCAGACGCTCATCTTGAGTTTGCGCGCCACATCGGGCCAGAACTCCTTGAGCACGTCGAACGCGGCATCCGACGCCAGGTTGATTCCCATGCTGGCGAAATTCCCGCCAACCCCCACATCGGCACCGGCGGCGGCGTAATAGGCGCTCGAGAGTGATGTGGCAAGGACCGTGCCCACGATCTTGGATCTGTTGAACTCGGACCTGCCCGAATCGGACCGGGTGATAACGACCCGGCTCAACGCGTAGCCAAGCCGCGCGCCGCGGGTGCCATGGTCGAGCGGAATATAACGGGGGTCCTGGTGGAAAATGGCCGGGAACAGGTAGGCATTGAAAAAGGTGAAATTGACCTCGTCGGCGATATTGAGGCCATCCCTCCGGGCCAGGCCGGCGGCGCCCCCACCCAGATACGAGCGGTCTCCAATGGCAAGGGAGAAGCCGGCGTCCAGGATCAGGGAGAGGTGGGTTTCCCAATTATACAGGTCGCGCACGAACAGGCTGCGCTTCTCCTGAGGGGTAAGCGGCCGCCAGTTCGCGGCGCTCAACTCGATCAAATGCGGCCTCTGGGGCCTGGGCCGGGCAGGTCGGGTGGATGCGGATTGCGCCCCCGGGCGCGGCCAAACGCCTGCCGTGCCGCATGCATCCCAAAACAACACCTGCCTGGCCGCACCCGAACCGATTCCCGACGAGTCCCACCCACCGTTGCAGCCCTGCAACCTGAACGCAGGGCATCCGGGTGCGTGCCTGCATGACTCGGGCTCGATTGGGTCGGTGGCAAACTGCCGGCAATGGGCCGTCAACGGAACGAAGACGAAAAAAAGTACCCCGACCACTCTGTTCACCGTCTCAACCCCTTCGTACGCGACGGGCGAGTCCGAATTTTATGTCAGTAGTGGAGACAGCAGGTCAAAATCCACTGCAGATCCGGATCCGGAGCCGCTCACTTCCTCAAAAGCTTGAACGCGTGGTTCCAGCGGTCCTCGCGCAGGCCCGGTATGCACCAGAGCATGCACAGGGGCTCTATGGCTCGCGCCGCTTCGATTTCCCCCATGTCTTCGACGTCCCATCCAAAGCGATCGAGGATCTCCCCGGCTTCCTCCTTGGCACCGGCGTCATGGCCGCAGATAAACATGGTCGGGCGAACACCGGCGAAATCGGGATTCACCATAAAGGCGTTCCCGACGCAGGAAAAGGCCTTGACGAAGCGGGCCGTGGGGATTCTGTGCTGGAGCCTCTCCATCAGCGATTCGTTCGTGCCCGTGAAAAACGAGAGTACGCCGTTCACGGGCGGTTTGTCGGCGATGGGATTGGTGGCGTCAATCACGGTTTTGCCCGCCAGGGCGGCGGCGTCGCACTGGTCGAGGACCGACTCCGCGGCTGATCCCTTCACGGCCAGCATGATGAGTTCGCCGAAGCGCGCAGTCTCGGCGAAGGTTCCCGTGCGCGCGCGGGAGCCGGCGCGCTTTTTCCAGTCCGCGAGTTTGCCCGGGTCGCGGGAGCCGCGCATTACCTCGTAGCCATGTTTGAGCAGTCCATCGGCAAGAACCTCGCCGACGGTTCCGGAGCCAAGGACACCAATCTTTTTCATTTCTCCCTCCTCAGGCAGCAAGGAGGCCGGCATCCGGCCGCCGTCCTGCACAGCCCATTCATCAAGTATGCACCGCCGCCGCGACTACGACAAAGCCGGCGAGCAATGGCCGCCAGGGAATTCCGCAACCGGTGGGAGTTTTTTCACTTATAATGAAACTAATCTATTTGCAGTCAGAACCCTCGCGACGGGAATGTGGGGCGCTGCAAAATGTGGAATGATGCCAGCTTCTTTATTGTGCGGGGAGAGTGATGAAACTCGGTTCACGGATTGCTCCTTGGGTGTTTATCCTGTGCACGGCTTGTTCCCAGACGCCAGGCGGATCGGGAGGTTACAAAATCGCGTTCACGCCGAGCCGCACCGGGCAATTCGGCATTTTTACCATGAACTCCGATACCACCGGGTCCAAGCTTCTCGCGCCCGATCAGATGGCACAACTCCGGTTTGCCTCATGGTCGCGCGACGGGAAGAAGATCGCCTTCTTCACCGCGCGCACCCAGGACGCGGAGATCCTGAAAAGGTACCGCCTCCCCTATCAGTATCTTCTGTACACAATGGATGCAACGGGCGGCAACCAGAAGCGGCTCCTTGATTTTCCCGTGCTTGATTTCGCCTGGGCGCCGGATTCCCGGCAGCTGTTTTTCATCTCGGCGTATGAAAGCCCCGACCGCGACGATCCGGAGGTTCTAGCCGCGACCAAGGCTCCCCTGAACTCGGTCTACGTACTCGACCTGCAGACCGGCGCACAGATGCGGTTGCCGGGGTCCGGACGCAACCCATCCGCTTGTTGGGCGCCAGATGCCAGGCGCCTGGCAGTCAGCTACGGGGATCCGGACAACGGGGGTATCTACGTGATAACCTCCGATGGAAGGCACAGCAGCCGCCTGACGGATTCCCCGACCATCGATGTTCGGCCCAAGTGGTCGCCTGACGGAAAATACATCGCCTACGTGGCCGTTGCAAAGACGGAGGCGGATGCCAAGGATGCCGGTGTCTGGGTGATCGGGGCAGACGGCACCGGCAGAAAAAAGGTGACCGACGAGGTGGTCTTCTTTCCCACCTGGTCTCTCGACAGCCGCATGCTCCTGCTGCAGTCGGACAACGGGGTGCGCCTGGTCGATCCCGACGGGAAGAGGCAGGATGTCCTCCTTTCGGCGAGATTGCGCCGCGTAGTGAATGCCATCTTCACCCCCGACAGCAAAGGAGTGATGTTCTGCTCCGACGACGAAGGCGCCTGGAACATATACTCCATCGGCCTGGATGGGCAAAACCGCAAGAAGATCACCGGCAAGACGAACTCATCCAATTTCTGCCTGTCGCCGATGCTGTCAGGCCGCTGACGGCACGCACCTGCCAAAACGGGGAAGGATTCCGCTTTCACCATAGCGATGGGCGGAAACAGATCGCGAAGGAAACCGAGAATTGGCATCGGGTTCAGGCGATGATGGCACGTTTCCTGGAAACGGGCTGAGACGCCATCCCATTGGAATTATCGCGAGGCTGAATCATTAATTTCCGTTGGAGGGAGGGATGGTGTCATTCCGCGCAGTCGTCGCAAGATTTCGTGGCTGGTTTGTGAGAACCCGTCTGGGACAGCGGCTGGATGAGGAACTGCGGACGCACTTTGACATGCTGGTCGAAGACGAGGTGCGCCGCGGCAAATCCCGTGACGAGGCGAAGCGCCTGGCCCGTTTGCGTCTTGGCGGCCTGGAACAGACCAGAGAATCGGTGCAGGACGTCCGCGCCTTCTGCCTGGAGGGAGTGTGGCATGACCTCCTGCACAGCACGCGCATGTTGCGGCGGAATCCGGGATTCGCGGCGATGGCGATCATTACTTTGGCAGTTGCCGTCGGCGCCAATGCCTCCATTCTGGCCATCGCGGACGGCGTGCTTTTCCGGCCGCTTCCCTTCGAAGACCCCGACCGGGTGTTTCTGCTGCAGATGATGAATCGACAGACCGGTAAGCGCTATACCCTCGTCCCATACGATTACATCGAGGCGATCAACCGTCGGCATCCGGGGCTGAGCGACGCCGGGATGTTTGACGGGGGTCCAGCAGAGCTGGTCGGCACACCTGACGGGGTCGAGTCGGTGTCGACGATCCAGACCACGTCGAGCTATTTCCCCATCCTTGGCGTGCGCCCGGCGCGCGGCCGGCTCTTTACCGCGCAGGATGTGCCGGGTCGGACGGCGATGTTGACCTGGACTTCCTGGAAGACACGCTTCGGTGGCGACGCCGAAATCATCGGCCGGACAATCTCGCTCGGGAAGTCGAGTTTCGAGGTGATCGGTGTCCTGCCGCCGAACTTTCTGTTTCCGACTGTATCCTTCTTCAGCGGCAAACCTGAGGTGGTAACGCTCATGGCGCCCATCGCTCCCGGGACAGATGGCGGCACCTTTCATCCGGTCGTTCGCCTGGCTCCGGGTGTTTCGCGTTTACAGGCTCAGGCGCGGCTCGAAGCGCTGGCGGCGTCCGTCAACGCGGGCGATGCGCGCCGCGCTGATGACACGCCGTTCCTCGTAGACATCCGGTCGACTATCTACCCGATAGGGCAGCCGATTATGAAACTACTGCTGGCAGCGGCGGCCCTGGTCCTGCTCATCGGCTGTTCCAATCTGGCAAACATGCTGCTCGTGCGCGGGCGTCGCCGGGAGAAAGAAACGGCCGTGCGCGCGGCGCTTGGCGCAAGCCGGCTGCGGCTGATCCGGCCCGTGTTGTTTGAGGCGCTGTTGATTGCCGCGGCCGGATCTGCGCTCGCGCTCTGCGTCATACGGCTTTCCTTCGACACGATCGCGCGCCAGGTGCCGAACATCGCGGTGGAAAACGTACCCATTGGCGTCGACACGCGCGTCGTGCTGATGAGTCTTGGCCTCGGCCTGCTCGGCGGATTGATCTTCGCGATCGTCCCGGCATGGCGCTCGGCAAGGCTTAACGTCCTGGGCTCGATTCAAGGACAACATGGCAACGGCCTGCGGACCGGCCGACTCGGCCGGCCGATGATCGCGGTGCAGGTCGGTCTTGCGATCGTGTTGGTGTTCGGCGCAGTCGTGACCACACGCGCTTTTCTGGCAGTGCTTCGAACTCCGCTTGGTTTCGATCCCGACAACGTGATCTCGGTCAGCCTGGGGCCGCCGCGAGGAACAACCGACGTCGTGGGTTTTTATCGCCGGATCGTCGAAACGCTTCGTGCACGCAAAGATGTCGTTGCCGCCGGAGCAACAGGATTAGCACCGCTCGCCGGCAATGCGCCCTGGGGGCCCGCGTACAGCCCTGGTTCGAAGCAGCCGGCCGCAGGTGTCGTGCATGTGGTTCCCGGCTACTTCGAGACCCTCAGCATTCGGCTCATCCGGGGACGCCTGCTGACCTGGGAAGATACCGGTGGGGAGGCCGCTGTCGTCTCCGAATCCGCCGCTCGTGCCCTGTTTGGGGGAGCCGATCCGCTGGGCCAAATCCTCAACGATGGCCGGGGACAAGTCTGGCGCGTCGTAGGTCTGATCGGCGAAGTGCGGTGGAGTCTGGACCGTGAGGGGCGACCACCGGTGTATGTCATCCCCCGCGGCCCTACTACACCTTTGCAGGTCTTCGCGCGCGTGCGCGGGCATCAGGGATCGCTGCCTGTCGAGATCAGGCGCCAGCTCAGCGCGGCCGTTCCAGGTATTCCGATTCGCGCCGACTGGTGGACCGATTCGATCGGCGCTCTCACGGCGTACAAGAATCCGCGTTTTCAGACGTTAGTGCTGACGAGCTTCGCGGCAATGGCTCTTGGCCTCACGGTGCTCGGCGTCTTCGGGGTGGTCGCATCCCTTGTAGCCACCCGGACGCGTGAGATGGGGATCCGCGTGGCGATCGGCGCAAGCCCTCAATCGCTTGTCCGCCTGTTTCTGAGGCAGACTCTTTTGCCGGTCGCGGCAGGCCTCGTGCTCGGCCTTCTGGCGACGCACTGGGCGGCCCGGTTGGCCGAGGCCCAGCTCTTCAAGGTCGATACGCACGATCCGACAACACTGGCTTTGGCCGGGGTCGCCGTCGTCGGAACCGCACTCATCGCGGCCTACCTGCCTGCACGGCGTGCGGCGCGCGTCGATCCGATCGTCGTGCTCCGCGCCGAGTAGCTCCAGCCCCGTAATGTCAAAATTTCGGGCTGAGCCGCAAATGATGGTAACGTGTCATTTCCATTTCCATAGATAATCTTCTACGGATTTTACGCCTGTCCGACCTGAGCAGCATGAACCTATGACACAACATCGATGGATCATTTTCCCTTTCAGGTAGATGACCTATTGGAGTATCATGAGCCGCATATGCCAAAACGAGGAACAGCACCGCTTCAGGAAGAGATGCTGCAGGGAACGTTGGACCTGCTGATTTTACAAACCCTGGCGCGGGGGCCGGCGCACGGGCACACGATCGCACATGCAATAGAGAAGCGATCCGAAAATGTCCTTCAAGTGGAACATGGATCTCTTTACCCGGCGCTGCACCGGATCGAGGATCGCGGTTGGATATCTTCTTTCTGGGGTACCTCGGAAAATAATCGCAAGGCAAGGTATTACCGGCTGACGCCTGCAGGTCGCAAGCAACTGGCCGCGCAAATCGGCCGCTGGGATCAACTGGTGCAGGCGATCAACCGGATCCTTCGGCCGGCCACGGAGTAGAATCATGGGATGGAGTCGATATGTCCGTCGCAGCCGCTGGGATGACGAACGGGCCCGTGAAATTCAGTCCTATATCGAAATAGAAACCGACGAGAACATCGCCAGGGGCATGTCTCCTGAAGACGCACGCCGTGCCGCTCACCGGAAGTTCGGCAACGTCACCTGTGTCCGCGAGGAGATCTATCGCATGAACACGATCGGATTCATCGAAACGCTATGGCATGACTTGCGCTATGCCTTCCGATCCCTGCTCCGCAGCCCGGGCTTCTCGGCTGCAGCCGTGATCATGCTGACCCTCGGCATCGGCGCCAACACGACGATCTTCAGTGTCGCCGACGCCGCCGTCTTCCGGCCCTGGCCGTATCGGGATCCGGACCGGCTTGTCGAAATCTACCAGATGATCGTGCGCAGCCCTGCGAAGCCCGTGTTCATGCAGGGGATGAGACACAGCCAGTGGCTGGACTGGAGGACCCAAAAGCAGATTTTCTCCGGCGTGGAGGCGATGTCAAGAGCGCGAAGAATGGCGTTGGGCAGCACGGGGGAAAAAGATGCCATCTCGGTAAAATGCATCTCTCCCGGGATGATCGATCTGTTGGGCATCCCCCTGCGGCTCGGCCGCGGGTTCAGGCCCGAGGAAGGGCAACCAGGCAAGGATTTCGTCCTGCTGCTCAGCGAAGCTCTATGGGCGCGCTCTTTCGGGGCGGATCCAGATGTCGTCGGCAAAACAGTCTCTCTCGGCGATCGCTTTTATACCATCGTAGGGGTAGTCCCGCGCGACCGGCAGTACCTGCTGGATACAAATGTTGAGGCGTGGATTCCTCTGGTCGATCGCCCCGGCGGCGATAAATACAGCAATTCGACTTTCATCGACGTGATCGCGCGGATTCGTCCCGGCCTTACCTTGAAGCGGGCGCAGCGCGAAGCTGAGGCGGCATTTAAAGGATTTAAGGGTTGGCCCGCACAAGATACGGCGATGCTGCATCAGATTAACTCCCCACTCGGCGGCGAAACCTGGACAGCCTTGTTCGCCCTGATGGCCGCGGTCTGCTTCCTTCTGCTGATAGCATGCGCGAATATCGCCAATCTCCTCCTCAGTCGCGCGACCACACGTCAGCGGGAAACCGCCATTCGTGCGGCCATCGGCGCGAGTCGTTTCCGATTGATGCGGCAGTTCCTTGGGGAGAGTCTGGTGCTTTCTTTAATCGGCACCCTGATGGCTCTGCTTCTCTCATGGTGGGGAATTCGATTGATTCCCCGAAATCTGCTCACAAACCTTGGCTTCATTACCGTATACGACACGGAATTGAATGGAAGAGTGCTGCTATTTACGGCTGCTGCAACGATCCTGACGGCCCTGCTGTGTGGCATCATGCCTGCTCTTCGAGCCACAAACGGAGGCCTGATCAACGGGCTCAAAGGGATCGATCGGCTTGCAGGGGGCACGGCAGCCGGCAAGAAACTGCAGTACCTGCTTCAAGTTCCACAGGTGGCTCTGACGATTGTCCTGTTGTGCGGCACCGGCCTGTTGGCCAACAGCTTTGCCCGCCTCATCTGGAGCGATCCCGGGTTCAACACAAAAGGTCTGATCAAAATCGATTTCTCATTGCCGCGCCCGGCAGGCTGGAAACAGATCATTGTGGATTTTGATCACCCGCCTTCCAAAATTCCCATAGATCGTGCCGGCCTGAATCAGCAGGAAGCTCTACTCAATCAGCTAAAGGCTCGTGTTTTAAGCCTGCCCGGAGTCCAAACGGCGACGATCGGGTTGGGTGTTCCGCCGACAACCTCGTCCGGGAGCATGTTCGTCCCGGAGGAAAGTGCCGCCGGCGCGGATCGATTTGTCCGATCGGGCGATCTGCATATGGTCCGCGTGGATCCCGACTTCTTCCCGACTATGGGGCTTAAGATTGTGGCCGGGCGTAATTTCAACTCCCAGGACCAGGCAGATTCACCACCTGTAGCCATAATAGATCGTCGCACGGCTGAACTGGGATGGCCCGGGCAAAGCGCCATCGGCAAACGCTTCCAAGGGTTTCAAAAGTGGCTGACTGTCATTGGTGTTGCTGAACCGGTAAAGACGCAAGGATCTGTACATTCCGAGGTAGTTTGCCTGGCTTACGTGCCGCTCTTACAGGATTCGCCGATAATGGATGCCAACTTGGTCATCCGATCGGTCGGGGACCGGCGCCATGACCTCCCCGCCATTCAAGCACTGATCTCGGCAGCTGCGCCAAAATCGAAAATAAAGAAGGTGGCGACCTTCGATGAGTTGTATGCCGAGATCGCGGCGACGCAGAAGCGCACTCCGGCAATTTATCTCCTGCTGATGTCGATTTTTGCCGCAACCGCTCTTCTGACTGCGGCGGTCGGCATATTTGGCGTTCTTTCCTATTCCGTGAGCCGACGTACTTCCGAGATCGGCATTCGAGTTGCGATGGGCGCCGAATCCCGTGACATTCGCCGGCTTGTTATGCGAGCCATGCTGCCTCCGGTGCTTGGCGGCATCACGGCAGGCCTGATAGGCGCATTCTGGCTGACGCAATTTCTGCGCGCGCTGCTCTACCAGGTGAAGCCCTATGACCCTCTGACAGTCATTCTGGCAGCCGCTCTCATGCTGCTGGTGGCACTTGCCGCAGCGCTCCTGCCGGCGCGCCGAGCGAGTCGAATCGATCCGATTGCCGCACTGAGGATGGAATGAAGTCCTCCGCCGCGAATCTGATCTTCTGTTGCGGTCCATCCGCAGGTACTCGATCGCATCCTGCTGTCGGCGATCAACCCAGCTCGCGAGGATCACAAGAAACAATTGCCATGGCTGCAATAGGGACTTCACATTTTCCTCCGGGTGCGCGGTGAGAATCTGCAGCATCCGGCGTCCAGGGCTGCCTGTCAAACATCGCACTCGTCGTCCCAGGAAGCCGTAGCAAGTTACTCCATTACAATCATTTCCAACTCGGCCGAATATTTTGACCATACGCCATCCAGCGCTGCAACCTTTGAGGTGTCCATTTCTTGCCCAGAGAGCCCGGGTCAAAACAGGCGTTTTCATCGAGCTGATAGTTTTCAACCGATGTTGAAAAATAGCAAATTACTGAAAATGTCTTGCGTCATTTTCAGTAAAATAGTATCTTTCAGCATTAGTTGAAAAAGGTGATAACAATGAAAGATATCGCGCTGGAAGATCAGGCCAGGAAAGCGCTTTTGGAGTGCCTCCAGGAAGTGCCGTTCTTGCGAGTCGAAACCCTAAGGGAGTTAAAGGGAATGGACGGCAGGACGGATTTTCGCGTCCAGGTCAAAAGGCCTGGGGGTAGGATTACGCTGATTGTCGAGGCGCGGAAGATAGGCCAGCCTCGCACGATCCGGGAAGCCACGAATCAGCTTCTGCGACTCAAGAATAGCCTCCCCGATTCTTACGGTGTAGTTATGGCCCCCTACATCTCGCCCAAGGCTGCCGCGATATGTCTTAAGGAAGGCTTCGGCTTCGTGGACCTGGCCGGGAACTGCCTGCTCAGCTTCGACCAGGTGTTCATCTCAAAAGAGGGCAGGGTAAACCCATTTGTCAGAAAACGCGATCTAAGGTCGCTTTACTCGCCAAGGGCTGAGCGGGTGCTCCGAGTGCTGCTGTCCGCGCCCGGACAGTGGTGGAAGGTGCAAACGTTGGCCGACACGGCAGAAGTCAGCCTTGGCCAGACCTTCAATGTCAAAAAGCTTCTCGTCGATCGGGAGTGGATGGCAACCGGCAATGAAGGGTTCCGATTGACGGCCCCCGCCGAATTGTTGGCGGAGTGGGAGGCGAATTACGACTATCGCCGAAGCTCTGTCCGTGAGTTCTACACTCTCCGGCCCACCGCCGACTTTGAACGTATGCTGGCGAAGGATTGCAAAAAAACCAAAACAGCCTATGCGCTCGCCGGTTTCTCCAGCGCGGCTCGGTATGCCCCGATGGTGCGCTATCAACGAGCGATGGCTTACGTGCGGGGCGACCTCAATGGCGTGACCCAGCGTCTTGAATTGAAGCCCGTCACGAGTGGCGCCAATGTGAACCTGATTTCACCTTACGATGAGGGCGTGTTTTACGGCGTACAACTTAAAGATGAAGCCAAGGTCACTTCACCGGTGCAGACTTACCTCGACCTCCGCCAAATCAAAGGTCGCGGTGAGGAGGCAGCGGATTTCCTGATGCAACAGGTCATTCAACCCACATGGTCAATAAACGAATAGACTACACTGCCGCCGCCGTGGACGCGGCCAAATCCGTGCTCATCGAGTTGACTCACATCCTTGGTGAGTATCGAGAAGACATCGTCCTGGTGGGTGGTTGGATTCCCGAGTTGCTGATCCCGCAGAGCCCGGAGCGGCATGTCGGCAGCATCGATGTGGATCTGGCGTTGAACCATGAGGAATTGACCGAGGCCGGTTACCGGATGATTGGCGAGATCCTGCTCGAGCACGGATATGTCGAAGATAGGCGGCAGCCGTTCATCTTTCGCAAAAACGTTCGCGGGCAGGTGGTGCAGGTGGATTTTCTTGCCGGCGAATATGGCGGCACAGGCAAAAGTCGCCGGACACAAAAGGCTCTCGACATACGGCCACGCAAGGCGCGTGGCTGCGACCTTGCCTTCCAAGTCGCACCTGAAACAGTTACGTTGAGAGGTCACTTGCCGGATGGTGCGGCGGATGAAGTGCGAGTGCGAATCGCCTCGGTGGTCCCGTTCCTGGTGATGAAGGGCATTGCCCTTGAGGATCGCCGGAAAGCCAAAGATGCTTACGACATTTACTTCATCCTCCAGAACTATCCTGGCGGGGTCGATGCGGTCGTGCAGGCGTTCAAGCCTCACCTCAAGCTGGGGCTGGTCAAAGAGGGCCTCCAGAAAATCGCGGGAAAATTCGCGACGCCGGATCATGTCGGATCCAGGGATGCTGCAGAGTTCGACGACACGCTCGACGAAGAGGAACGTGCCATCCGCCGGCGAGATGCTTTCGAAAAAGTGAACTACTTGCTGCACCAGCTGGGCATTGTCAGATGAACCAGCGCCGGCTTTGGATACAGTTGCTTCTGATTTCCATCGGTTCCCCGTGCGATGTTTGCGCCTGTAGGCGGTTGGACCAATACACAACCATTATATTCGCTCTGCCCGAGTCGGCCTCGCCGTCGGCAACATCCCCTGAGGGCTCCTCCGGCTGCGGCCCCGGCGAGGGCCTGTGCGATGCTGTCTTTCCGCCTTCCCGCCCATCGGCGATTTCGAACCAGTCGTACTCCTCCGCAGGAAGGCTGAGCATTGCTTCACGAAAGGCTCGGTGGATCGAGCGCAGGATCTCCCGGCTGGCCCGGTCCTCTTCCGCGCGACGCTGTTCTTCGATTGCGCTGGAAACCGCGGCTGCGACGGACCCGAGCCCTTCGCAAAGGGCAGCAAAACGATCATCGAACAACAAACCGGTGCGTGTGCCGGGCGTCAACGTGAGAAATGGCGCATCCGTCCGTCCGCGGCACCCCGGCCCCGTCGTCGGCAATCCGGAGATAATGCTGACTGTGCTCTTTGCCTCGGGTAATGGCGATGTTGGCGGCGCCCGCATCAATTGAATTTTCAACCAGCTCGGCGACGGCCTTAAGTGGATTTTGCTGCAACAGCGCAATGATCGTAATAGCGTTCCAGTCATCGCCGATTCTCAGTTTTCCGCTTTGCCGCGCGGAACGATTCTTGATGGTCATGATCCCGTCATCCTGGAGTTTTGTACTACGAAGGGATACCTCCAAGCAGGTTCTGGATCGCCTCTGTAACCGGGCCCGACGGCGAGGAAGCATCTGCCGAATATTCCGTCAGTATCGCGGCAGCAGGACCCCAGAAAATCGACCCGGGCGCGCGCAAGGATTCGCCGAGTTCCGCCGGTTCCTGGAGGTGGTTCTCCACCGCCAGCGCCCTGGCAAGCCACGATGCCGAGTGTAGCAGAGCCTCGCGTTCCTCTTCCGGAAGTCCGCCGGCCGCCAGAAGTCGCGCCATCTTGAGTTTCCGGCCGGCCTGCTGTCGATGGGCCTGCGCTTTGAGACGGTCCGCCTCTGAGAGCTGGCCGGGTGGCTGCTCCGCGCCCGCAAAAAGCTCGCGAATGGCGCGGGTCGCAGGCGCAATCAACCCGGCGGCCATGAGTCGCTGAACTGCATCAAATGCTGCGCGGTCGATCACCTCCAGCTTTACGGGCGCCAGAGGATCCGATCTTCCATTCCCAAACAGCTCCGCGTGCACCGGCGCGAGCTTTTCCTGCCACGCGCAGGCGTCCCCCTCGACCACCGCGAGCACAACGGAGTGGCTTCCCTCGATCGGGAAGCGTTCTTCGCAACGCACCAGCGCCGCGCCCAGCTTCTGTTTTGCCGCCTCGCTGAATGCGAGGGCGCGGTCCACCGGTAGAGGCTTGGGCCGGACAGGTTCGGCTGCGGGCAAACACTGCGCCATGATCTGCTGCAATCGGGCTACGAATGCCTGTCGCCCCGATGCCAGCTTTATGTCCTTGAGATCACCACGCAGATCCAGTACGCCGTCGGCCAGTTGCTGTTTAGCCGACAGCGTGGCCAGCATCCGATGCTCGATGGTTCGCTCGGAAACCAGATTGATCACGGTGACGGGGCGGGTCTGGTGTTTTCGCCATGCCCGCGCGATGCGCTGCTCCAGCTTCGCCGGGTTCCAGGGCATATCGCAGTTGATGACGATGCTGGCATTCTGCAGGTTTAATCCCGTGCCGCCGGACTCGGTGCTGAGAAATACGCGGCATTCCGGATCGGACTTGAAAAGTAGGATCTCAGCCCGTCGACGCCGCTGCGGCACCGAGCCGGTGTGCAGGGCGTATCCCATACCCAGGCGGTCGCACAGCTCGCGCACCAGTTCCAGCATGCGCACCCATTCTGAAAAGATCAGCACCTTCACATCCCGGTTCTCCCGGCATTCTTCCAGGATCTTCCCGAGCTCGCCCAGCTTCGGGCAGGCCCGCTCCTTGGGGTCGAGGATGTAGTTCGTATCGCACGTCATGCGCATCATGTTCAGTTCGCGCAGAAGCTTTTCCGATTCCTGCTGCGTCAGCGGACGTCTCTTGGCGATGCTGGCAAGGCGCGCGACATTGGCCTCATGTTCCGCATATCGATTGGATTGCTCCGGGCTTAGGGGGACGAGATAGGTCCTGTCTGTCCGGTCCGGGAGTTCCGTCTCGACGTCCGCCTTGCGCCGGCGCAATAGAAATGGCGCGATGTGGGAGTGCAGCCGGTCCAGATTTTGGTAACCGGAAGGCCTGCCGCGATCGTCCAGTTGATAGAACTCACGATTGAAGCGGAAGAGCGGACCCAGTGCGGATGGATCAAGAAAAGACATCAGGGAGTGAATCTCGTCGATCCGGTTTTCAATCGGTGTGCCGGTCAGAACAAAGGCATAGCGGCTGCGCAGCCGCTTGACCGCCTGCGCAGTCTTTGTGCCCCAGTTCTTGATCCTCTGAGCTTCGTCCAGGATGACGACATCAGGCTGGAGCCGGGCATTGACATCGAGGGCATCCGCCAGCATCTGTTCGTAATTTACAACGGTAAAGAAGGGCGGGTCCGAGTATTGTTTCAGTCGCTTGCGGCGAGGGCCGAAGACCAGCTGATACGGCAATTGCGTGAAACGCTGAATTTGTTCCTCCCACTCCGTCTTGAGCGAAGCCGGAGTAACCACGACCACGCGGGCAGCCTTTCCAAGACGGTGAAGAAGCGAACACGCCGCTATCGCCTGGATGGTCTTGCCGAGCCCCATTTCATCAGCCAGCAGCGCGCGCTCCTTGAAAGCCAGGTGCAGCATCCCTTCACGCTGGTATGGGTACAGGGGCAGCAACGTCTCGTGCGGCGGCCATTCCCCCGCGTGGACCTTCCGTTCGTATTCCCTGAGTGAAATCACGCGCTCCTCGCGCTGATGCCGCGCTTCCAGCCATGGCCCCACGTCCTGCGAAATCCGCAGGCCGGGCACGCTTGCTCTGCGCAGGCATTCCAGAGTCTGCTCAGGATCGTCGGATACAAGTCTCTGTTCCTCTTTTATGATCCTACGAACTCTGCGAGGCAGCATTCCCACCGCCCCTTCGATATGCAAGCCTCCGGACAGGAGATCAGGCACAACATCGATCCTCCCGCCGCCGTTCTTCTGCGCCTCGTGAAAAAGCCTCCGATGCCTGGCTTCAAGGTAGAGGAGCGTGGCCTCGACATGCTTGCAGGTTCCAAGAGCATTGATGCGGAAGTCGACGCAGTTGCAGGAGAATCGCTTCTGGGAAACGCTGCGGATCTCGACCGTATAGGACAGGCCGCTCGTCGATTTCACTTCGAAGTTCGAATAAACGGGATGCCGGGGGTCGAGGTTCCGTATTCGCATTTGCTCGGTTTGGGCACGATAACGCCTGCGCTCAATCTCATCCTCGTCGGTGGTTCTCCAGTCGTGGGGGGAAGGTGGTTTCACGGGCGGCACTTTTGCGGCCTTCATGGCGTTGGCTCCTTCTGAAAGATTTGGGCCGCGGTTCCCGGAAGCGGGGTTCCGCGCCAGAGGAGCATCCTAACAAATACAGGGAGGAATGACCATTCGGGAAAGGAACGCGCGCTCATTCTCCGGCAATTCGAGACCCGATTTGTCATACACCCACTGCGTGATTTCCGAAAACAGCTGGCGCAGGACTTTTGCCAAAGGAGTTATGATGCCTCACGAAGCCGTGAATTCAGTTGCCATTTTCGACATTGGGGTTGTGCCGCCAAAGTGGTTGAAAACCGGTGCCAATTCAGCTTCACAACCAAGGCGCAACAACACCACGACCATGCTTCCTGAAAAAAACGTACGGACAGATGAAGACTTCGCCGGAGGGCATCTTGACCTTACGTTCATGCGCTCGGCGCTTGATGATCTCCCAGAGCTCTCCCTGAAGCGGGATCTTTCTTGGCTGCTCTCCTGCTTGCAAGTCGAACTCAGACTGGTCGGGCTGTTCCCGAAAATATGAGTTCACATGGTTCCAATGAATGTCTATGAGAGGAGACGGCGAGGAAAGCTTGACAGCTGCCAATTTCAGCCTGATACTAGCCATAGACCATCTATGGAAGGATGCCAGGAATGTCGAAAATGGAGCTTCTGCCCGGCACGTTGGACATGCTTATTCTCAAGAGTCTTACCCGGGGAGTGATGCACGGTTACGGGATTGCGCAACACATCCAGCAGTTGTCCTCGGACGTGCTCCAGGTGGAAGAGGGATCCCTGTATCCCGCGCTGCAGCGGCTGCAGATTCAAGGATGGATCGCGTCCGAATGGGGCCACTCGGTCAACAACCGACGTGCCCGTTATTATCGGCTGACCGCCGCCGGACGGAAGCAGCTGGAAAAGAAAGTGTCGGAATTCGACAAACTGCTAAAGGCGATTGCCAGCGTGATGCGTCCGGCGACGGATACTTGAGCTTACTTGTTCGGAGAAAGATCATGAATCCCTTCCTGAGGCGATTGTCCTTTATGTTCCGCGAAGGTCGCTTCGACCGCGACATGGATGACGAGATGCGCTTTCATCTCGACATGAAGCAGGGGGAATATGAAAAATCAGGAATGACACCCGAAGAGGCGCACCGTGCCGCGATGCTTCGGTTCGGAAACCCGCTGCTCTTGCGTGAATCGAGCCGTCAGATGTGGGCGTTTGCGTGGCTGGAGACCCTCGTGCAGGATATCCGTTACGCTCTTCGCGTCCTGCGGCGCGCGCCCGGATTTACGATCACCGTCGTTGCCACAATGGCGCTGGGGATTGGAGCAACAACCGCCATTTTCAGCGTGGTAAATGCCGTCTTGCTAAAACCACTCCCCTTTTCCGAGCCGGATCGGATCCTGGCGCTCACGACCGAAGAGCAGGGCTCGGTCAGTGGCCAGATATTCTGGCACACGCGCGAGCGAGCGCGCAGTTTTGAAGGGATTGCCGCGCAAGGTTCAGGCACCGGCTGGAACCTCATGGCCGGCAGTGAAGCGGAATACGTCGACGGCCTGAGCGTATCCGAAGGTTACTTTGCCGTGCTTGGATTTCGGCCGCTTCTCGGGCACGAATTCACGCGCGAACAGGATCGGCCTGGTGGGACGCGCGGCGTCATCCTGAGCGAGCAGCTCTGGCGGAGGCGCTTCGGCGCGCGTGGTGACATCCTCGGCCAGACGGTTTATCTCGGAAATGCGCCGTATCCGGTTGTGGGCGTGATGCCGGCCGGAGTGCGGACGATTCCCCAAGCCGATCTCTGGACGCCCCTCCGCGTCTCGCCACAGGACAACACCTGGAATTATCGTGTCCTGGGTCGTCTGCGGCCGGGCGTTGAAGCTACAGGCGCCCAGAGCGAGTTCGGAACTTTGTGGCCTATGTTGGCATCAGATCTGCGCCTGGGCAACGACGGATCGCGCCGGGTGATCAACTGGATGCCTTACCACATGGTTGTCGCCGGCGACAAGCGCGAGCCGCTTCTCATTCTGCTGGGAGCGGTCGGCTTCGTACTCCTGATCGCCTGCGCAAATGTCGCCGGCCTCCAATTAGCGCGTTCCACATCACGGCGGCGTGAATTGACCGCACGCGCGGCGCTCGGCGGCAGCGTGCGGCGTCTCGTGCAGCAAGTCCTCATCGAATCCATACTTTTGGGAGTTGCAGGCGGAGCAATCGGCCTGCTGCTTTCAACCTGGGGGATGCGCAGCGTGCTGGCGCTCGCACCCACCGGGCTCGCCTTCGGCCAGACTGTGGGTATTGAGTGGACGGTACTGGCCGTCGCCTTGGCGCTGTCGGTGCTGACGGGTGTGTTCTTCGGCCTGGTGCCGGCGCTCGACGCCGCGCGAATCGACCCGCGTGCTGTGCTGTGTGACATGGGCGGACGCCACACGGCGGGCAGACGCACGATCTGGCTGCGGCGCATATTTACCGTAATCGAGGTGACCCTCGCCGTCGTCCTTCTGATTGGCGCCGGCCTTCTAATGCGCACCTTTGTCAACCTGCGCAGTGTCGAGCTCGGCTTCGATTCGCACAATGTTCTTACCGGCCAGATGTCGCTTCGCGGATGGACACCTGGGAGGAATGACGGATTCGTGGCGTTTGTGGAAGGGGCCCTCTATCGCATCCGCAGGCTGCCGGGCGTTGAAGCCGCGGCGGTGGGGAACAACGTGCCGGTCGAGCGCGGCTTGAATCTCCCGCTCGCGCCGCCGCCGGGGAGTCTCGTGCAGGGTGTCAGGGCCATCGACTGGCGCTACGTTACGCCGGAATATTTCAGCGTATTCCGCATACCGCTGCGTGCGGGACGACCGTTCGACGAGCGTGATGTTGCGCGAGGTGCGCCTGTGGCGTTGGTGAACGAGGCCTTCGTCCGCGCATATTTTGGGAATGCCTCGCCGATTGGCAAATCCATCAGTCTTGTGGCCGGAGTCGGGAATGATCCGGTGCGCGAGATCGTCGGCGTCGTAGCGGATGTGAGGACCGCGCCGGGCGCCGGCTGGTCCAGCGGAAGGAACGCACTCGCGGCGTCCGCAGCCCCCATCATTTATGTCCCGGTAGCTCAGGTGCCCGATGCCCTCCTGGCTATGGTGCACAGCGTCTATCGTGTGAGTTGGGCCGTGCGCGTCCGGACCATGAACCCCAACCTCATTCCAGCCATACAGTCGATTGTGCGGGAAGCCCAGCCGGGCCTACCCTTCGTGCGTTTCCTGACAATGGAGGACGTTGTCGGTCAGTCCATTCAGACAGAAAGGTTCCATCTGACGCTCATTGCCATTTTTGCAGCGGTTGCGATGACGCTGGCAGCAATCGGTATCTACGGGCTAGTTGCCTACAATGTGAGCCAGAGAACGAAGGAGATTGGAGTCCGCATGGCGCTCGGAGCCGAGCCCCGCGGGATTTTTGGCCAATTCGTGCGCGAGTCGCTTGTTCTGGCATTTGTCGGCATGGTCCTCGGCCTTTCCGGCGCGGCTGCCCTTTCGCAGACGCTCCAATCCTTTGTCTGGGGCGTAAAGCCGCTCGACCCGATGACATTCATAGTCGTGTCGACCGTGCTTATGGCTATGGCGGTGGGGGCGAGCCTGCTGCCGGCTCTCCGAGCCACGCGAGTCAATCCCACCGAAGCCCTGCGCTACGAATAAGGCGCTGCCCGGCATGCGTGTCAACCCGGAAACCGCCGCCGTTCGCGGAGCGTCGTTGTCGCATTGATTCTCCGTCTATTCGTGCCTCAGCGCTACGATCGGATCAACGCGCACGGCTTTACGAGCAGGCGCGTAGATTGCAGCTGCGGCAATGGCCGTGACCACAAGTGTGCTTCCACCAAAGGCGATTGGGTCTGAACTGCTTATGCCAAACAGCAGCCCCGCCACAATCCGGCCGACAAGAAATGCGAGGGCAAGTCCAATCAGGACGCCCGAAAGCGTCAGCCTGAGGCCCTGGCCCATGATCATTTGGAGCACATCGAACGATTCCGCGCCAAGCGCCATGCGTACACCGATCTCGTGCGTGCGCCGGTTCACCAGGTAAAACATAAGCCCGCACAAACCGACGCTGGCCATGAACATTCCGAGCAAGCCTAGCGTTCCGACCAAATTGGCTGACATCTCGTCCGCCAAGCGAGGTAAGCGCATGTGCTCTCTCAGTGTAGTCATCGTCACGATTTGAACAGGAGAATTTTGCTGGGATAGCGTGCGTCTGACCTGAGCGGCGAGTAGATTTGCGTCGCCACCTGTCTCTATCAACAATACAGCCTCTCCAACTCGGCGCGGGTCATAAGGCAAATAAAGGAACGGCTGAGGAGGTTCGCGCAGACCTCCATACTTACCATCTTCGACTACGCCGACCACGAGGTGATCTTCATTTTCTATCCTGATCCACCGGCCGACCGGGTCTTCGTCGTGCATCACCGATTTCAGCCTTCGGGACAACTCTTCATTAATGAGAACGGCCTTTGCATCAGGGCGAGCATCACCCGTTTCCAGACCACGCCCGCGCAAGACATGAGTGCCCATGGTTTCAAAATAGCCCGGCCCGACCCTGCTGAACCGGGCTGCCATGTCCTCCAGTGCCGGCATGCCGGCAAGTGAGAATTTGAGTTTGGCCTCGCCCATACCGCTCATAGGCAAACTGGAGCAATAGCTCACCCGCCGAACCCTCGGCAGTGCGTGGATCCGTTCGACAACCTGTGAATAATCACCCGGAGCAGCCTCATCCGGGATGGTGGTCACGAGTAGCATCTGCTTTTGAGAATCAAAGCCAGGGCGAACGGCCGTGATGTTGAGATAACTCCTGAGCAGGAGGCCCCCGCCTGCAAGCAACAATTGCGAAACGGCAATCTGCCCGATTACCAGGACGTTACGCAAAGGCATCCGGCGGTAGCCATGACTCATCACAACTGCATCGTCGCTTTTGAGTTCGGGCACAAGGTTGGGCTTGGAGGCTCTTAAGGCGGGACTCAGCCCGAAGAGAATGGTGGTGACGAACGCGAGGAACAGAGTGTATCCGAGGACGTGACTGTTGAGTCGAATGTCGAAGTCCAGCGGAATGGTGACCGGCAGCTTCAGCTTCGAAAGGAACTGAATGAGGTTGTAGCCAAGCAGCAATCCAAGGCCAGTGCCCATGATCGACAACAGTGCACTTTCCGTGAGCCATTGCCGCATCAGCCGAAGCCTGGTAGCACCCAAAGCCAGGCGTATAGCCGTCTCTCTGCGGCGCATCTCGCTTTGGGCTAACTGCAGATTTGCCACATTGGCGCACGCTATCAGCAGGACAAGACCTACCAGTGCGAGCACAATGGACCCAAGCACGATGCCCCTGCGGGCTTGGTCAGGTGCCACCAGCCAAAGCACAGCCTGACGCTCATGTAATGTCTTTGCCTGGGGCTCGCCAACGCGGTTCAAAATCCGGGTCAAGTCCAGGCGCGCCTGTTCGGGATTGATTCCGGGGCGCAGGCGCCCCCAAACGGCGCCGAAAGCCTCGTCCCGGCGCAATAGCAGAATCTTGTAGGAAGGATCCATGGCGCTAAGCGCGCTTACCGGAAGCCAGATATCCGTGGGGATGAGCGAGTCCAGGCCCTTGAAACCCCGTTCCGCTACTCCGACGATGCGAAACGGTTTACCGGTGAGAATGATCGTCTTCCCGACAATTTCGGGATCGGTTGCGAAGCTCCGCTGCCAGAGGCTATAGCTGATGACGATGGGGGGAGCCCCTTCATAGATCTCGTCCAACTTGGGAAGGAGCGTTCTCCCTGCCGCGGCTTTGGCTCCAGAAAGGGAAAAGTAGTTCTCGGAAACTACAGCTAGTGGGACAAGCTCGCGGGTTCCACTTGCATCCAACAATGCGCCCATGTTTTGCCAGGTGAGTACGCCCGCAAGAGTGGAGGTCTGATCCCGCAGATCCAGATACTCTGGATAGCTGATTCCCTTGTGCTGCCCTGCGACACGAGTGGAGATCCCGACGATCTGGTCGGGTTGTTGAATCGGCGGTGGACTCAACAGAACCGCGTCCACTGCGCTGAATAATGCGGAGTTCGGACCTATGGCCAGAGAAAGGGAAAACACAGCAATCAGGGTCAGGCCGGGATTTTTAGCGAACATTCGTACGGCAAAGCGCAGGTCCTGCAGGAGCGAATCCATAGACGCCTCCTCGGCAAACATGAGATGCGGCTTTTATTCTACTGTTAAACGCAAGGCCGGGCGGAAAAGTTCGACGCGGATTTCAGCGTGGCCACGGACGCGCGATACTGAACTTGTTTGTCTGGGGATTCCGCTTGACTCAGAATCAGTGGCTGTTTAACATGTTGCTATGCAACCTATCAACAGTACGATATTTGACCGCGAATTGAAAAAAGGCAGCGCCGAGCTGTTGATCCTCTCATTGATCGAGGGCCGGCCGCGGCACGGCTATGAGATCTGCAAACTCATCGAGGAGCGCTCAGGAGGAACCGTGCGCTTCTACGTCGCATCGCTCTACCCTTTGCTCTATCGCCTGGAGAAGCGGGGCTGGATCAAAGGTCGCTGGGTCGAGAAAGCGGGACAGCGTCGGCGGCGTTTCTATCGTCTGACGGTCGAGGGCCGCGTCGTTCTGGCGGCACAGCGGCGGGGTTGGAGGGCTTTCGTGGAAGCGATCAATCGCATCACGGAGGAAGAGCATGCCTGACTGGAAAAAGGAGGTTGCCGCGCGACTCTCCGGCCTGCGGCTCGATCCTGCGCGCGAGACTGAGATCTGCGAGGAGCTGGCGCAACACCTCGAGGACCGGTATCAGGAACTGCTGCGCGGCGGCGCGACAGAGAAAGAGGCGTATCAGGCAATCCAGGCGGAGTGGGGCCAAGGCGGAAAGCTCATGGACGAGATCAGAAAGGTCGAGCGCATTGCCCGGCATGAGCCGATAGCTTGGGGCGCACAGGTTGGGCGCAACCTGATCGGCGCTCTCGCTTTTGATTTTCGGTCGGCAATTCGATCACTGACGCGATCGCGCTGGTTTGCCGTGGGCGCGGCGCTGACGTTCGCGCTCGGCATCGGGGTCAATGTGGCTGTGTTCTCGGCCGTTGACCGCGTGCTTTTTCGGGCTTTGCCCTATGACCATTGGGATCAAATCTATGAAATGGGTGAATATGAGGCGGGCACTGACAGAAGCTACGGCACGATGCCCGCCGCCTGGGTCGTCGAGTCCCGACGCCTTTCGAGCGTCGCCGACATATGCGTTACCGGATTCACCAGTAGCAGCTATTCGATGTCGAGCGATCCTGCCGATGAAAGCGCGATCCGTCTGACGGACGCATCGTTCAATACCCTGGACGTTTTGGGCGTTCGCCCTTTCATGGGCAGGGATTTCACCCGTGAGGATGCACAGCAGAAGCGGGCATGCGCGCTCATCAGTTACAGCCTGTGGCGAGGAAGGTTTAACGGCGCTCCCGACATCGTGGGTCGGAGATTATGGCGGTCGGGGTCGGAGCCGGTGGCGATTATCGGTGTTCTCCCCGCATCGTTCATTTCCGCCTCCTACTTTTTCGATCCTGCATCCGATGGGCTTGCGCTTACGTCTGACAACTTCGATGCCGCCAAATCCGGTGAGCGGTTCTATCGATCCTATGTGCGGCTCAAGCCTGGCATGTCGCACGCGGCAGCCGAGGCGCAGATCAACACTCTCGTGGAGCGACTGGGTCCGGAGGAACCCGGAGCACCGAAAATGGTCGTCCGGCTGGTTCCCCTGAAGACCGCTTTGTTCGGCAGGTACGCGTCCTACTTGTGGCTTGTCGTGGCCGCGGCCGGACTCGTACTCCTGGTGGCCTGTGCGAACCTGGCGAGCCTGCTCCTCGTACGCGGCCGGTCGCGCGAGCATCAGGCGGCAGTGCGGTTGGCTCTGGGCGCCTCGACGTTTCGCCTCATGCAGACAGCGTGGATCGAAAGCCTGATCCTGTCGTTTATCGGCACGTTGATTGGCCTCATGGTTCTTGCCTGGACGGGCCAAGGAATGCAAGCGCTGCTGCCCCCAGTCTTCAGCCGATTCGCCGTCCCGGCATACGACGCGCGAGTGATTGTTCTCTCGATTTGTGCCGCATCTTTTTCGGCACTGTTCGCGGGCGTTGTGCCATGCCTGCGTTTGTCGAGGATCGACATACTGGCCTCGCTGCAGCAGTTTGCCGGCCGTGGCAGGATGGGACGGTTGCGCGGCGGCCGGGGCCTGCTGGTCGTGGAAGCGGCGGTCAGCCTCGCACTTGTGGCGGGAGCAACCATGGGCGCGCGCAGCCTGATGGGCCTGATGAGTAATGATTTGGGATTCAAGCCTGACGGTCTTTACAACATCGGGATCCGATTTCCCCCGACCAAAGATCCTCATGTTTATTACCAGCGAAACATTGCGGTACTCGACGAGTTGCGACGCCTCCACGGCGTTCAATCAGCGGGAGCTGCGTTTGTATCGCCAATCAGCGCCGGTGCGCCGGGGGGCAGACTTGGAGCCGGCCCTACAAAGGCCTCCCGTTGGCAAATAACCGATGGTTTTATTGAAGCGATGGGAATGCGTCTCGTGGCCGGACGGAGCTTTACATCCGCCGACTTGGACTATCCCGAGAGTGTCGGAATCCTGAGCGAGATGGGACTCCAGCTGGTGTGGCCCGGCCTCCGGCCGGCCGAAGCGATCGGCCGGTTGTTGGAAACCGCGGGCGAGGCGCCTCGCCGTATTATCGGCATCGTATCAGATGTGCGTTCGGCACATGCGAGCCTGCCGCTGCCATCGTTTTACGTACCTGTAACCCCTCGGCTTCCCGGCAGGGACTTCGCAGTGAGATTGCAGAGCGGCGCTACGTGGTCCGCGGCTGAAATCCGCGACAGAATTCAAGCGCGGGTTGCGCCGCCGTTGTCGGTCAGAATCACCTGCGAAGCCGACTTGCTGAGCAGGGGCCTACTCAACCAGAAGTTCATCACCATGTTGTTTTCCGCCTTCGGCATTGTGGCATTGATTCTTGCCGCAGTCGGCCTCTATGCCGTGGCGTCATTCGAGGTCGCGCTTCGGCGTTCAGAGATCGGCCTGCGTATGTCGCTCGGCGCAACCCCCGGTAATGTTCAGCGCTTCGTGATCCGGGAAGCTCTGGGCCCGGTCGTAATCGGCCTCGGGGTGGGTATTATCGGTACCTATTGGGCATCGAAGTTCGCACAATCATGGTGGTACAAAATCGATTCGCGGGATCCGATGACCTACCTGCTCGCAGCTACGGTTCTGATCGCGGCAACCACCTTTGCCGCCTGGCTCCCGGCCCGCCGTGCTTCAAGGATCGATCCCATGGCAGCGCTGCGCTGCGAGTGAATCCGCATCTGACAATGGCGCGGCAGGATGGGCCAAGGAGGAAGTCATGTTCGGTCAGCTGGTCGTGCTCGTAATGAGTTGGATCGTTGCCTCGGGAAGTCCAATTCAAGCGCCGGCCCCGCCGACGTTCTTTGTCGGCACATGGAACAACGTTGAGACGCCCCCCAGAGGGCCGGCATCCTTTAAGGTTCTTTACAGGGACGGCAAGACCTTTATCAAAATACGCCCGCAGTTTGAATCGGAGCTCGAACTCCCCGAGATGGAGGCAACTGCTTATCGCCCGGGCCCGAGCGGCTCCGGTATCCCCCAGGAACAAGATGCCGGCGCCCTTGTGGTGAACACAGACCAAACACTGTACGTCATCAAACGGACCGGCACCAGCCAAGTCGTCTTGGAGAGATACACAAAGTCCGCCGCACGTGGCCGGGGACCTGAGGGGATTGGCTACTACTTTTACTATTCTGGGACCTATGCCAAAGGCAAGTAGCCGACTCTAAGTATTTTTGAGCGTGATTGCGGCAACGTGTGCGCCGAGCGCGGCGGTCCTGGATGCGCGAAGGGATCTTGGTGTTCCGGGAACAGCCCGCCCGGCGGCAAGGTCGTTTTTGTCGACCTCAATGAGCACGAGCCCTTCCAGGATGGCCATCTGTTGGCATTGGAAGCTCCCTTACCGCAATACGTTCGCCATCCCCAGGCTGATCGAACGCATCCCGAGCTGATCAATCCGGTGATCCATGCTGTGCTGGATTAGACAATTACCCGCTCGATCGCACAGGGAACTATGGGACAGCATCCAATCAAATGCATGGCTCGACATCGGTAATTACGAAAGCGACCCTGCGACTCGCTTGCTTGTTCCGGTGATTTGGCGGCTTCGCGGCTGCGGCAAGTGATTTTCCCCTTGACGATTGACAAGAGAAGCGCGATATTGCGCTTGTCAATAATTGAGGGGAAAGCAGATGGGCAAGCCGGCAGATCTTGTACAGGGCACGCTGGACCTTCTGATTCTTAAAACGATCGCGCTCGAACCCATGCACGGCTGGGGGATCGCGCAACGCATCCGGCTGGTCTCGAAGGATGTCCTGCAGGTGAACCAGGGAGCGCTTTATCCTGCCTTGCACCGCCTCGAGCAGCAGGGATGGATCGCGGCAAAGTGGGGAGCGTCGGAAAACAATCGCCGCGCCAAATATTACTCGGTGACGCCGGCAGGCCGCAAATATCTGAATCAGGAGCGCGCGAATTGGGACCGGCTGTCCACGGCTATCGACCTGGTTCTGGAAACACCTTGAGGAGCAGCAAAAATGCCGCGCTGGACATACAAGTTGTTTCTCCGTCTCCGCTCGTTATTCCGAAGCAGCAAGGTCGAAAGGGAATTGCAGGAGGAGATCCGATTCCACCTCGAAAACCAAATTGAGGAGCAGATCGCGCAAGGAATGACGCCGGAGGAAGCCCGATTTGAAGCTCTGCGAGTGCTGGGCGGCCTCGAGCAACATAGAGAAGAATGCCGCGACGCCCGCGGAGTTCGACTAATTCGCGACTTCCTTCAGGACGTGTGCTATGCGTTCCGGGGATTTCGGCGCTCACCATGGTTCTCTGCCGGCGTCGTCCTCACGCTCGCGCTGGGAATCGGCGCCAACGGCGCCGTTTTCAGCATCCTGCAAGCCGTACTGCTCCAGCCGCTGCCCTACCGCGACCCGGATCGCCTCGTGATGGTGTGGCGATCCCCGAAGCAGGCGCCCGCCGGTGAGCAGGACCAGATGCTTTGGGGATCGGGCTGGCAGCGGGGAATTCTCACGCGCGAGATGGTGTTCGACTGGCGAGAGGAATCCGCCGGCGTGTTCGATGGCTTCGCGGGCAACTCGGAAGCCCAGTTCGATCTCACGCTCGGCGACCGGGCAGAGCGGCTGCGCGGGGCGCTCGTCACGCCCAACTTTTTTGATGTGCTGGGCGTCAAGGCCGTGGCAGGACGGTTGTTTGCCGCGACCGACGAGACGAGCGCCGAGCCCCTGCTCGTGCTGAGCGACCGCCTGTGGCGCCGCGCCTTCGGCGCCGACCCAGGAATTGTCGGCCGGCGCATCATGCTCGTGGGAGACACTCGACCCCGCCGGCCGCGGACGTTCGCGGTGATTGGCGTTCTGCCACCGGCATTTCGATTCACCTATCCCGACGAAACCGAGGCGTGGGTTCTGGAGCCGTGGCGTGATCTGGCGCGCCAACCG